>NZ_JBEOZN010000123.1:25236-28374 GCF_040298085.1 Streptosporangium sp. NPDC001681
AAGAAACTGATCCGCCCCTGACGAGCCGCCATCTGCAACGCCTGCTCCTGAGCCGCCCCGGAGGCAGCCGCGGTGATGACGACATCAGCACCCCTGCCCTCGGTCAGCTTGAGCACCTGCTCGACCACGTCCTGGCCGTGCACCACCGCGTCGGGGTGAACCAGATCGGCCGCCATCTCCAACCGCTCGGCGTTGATATCGACCAGGAACACCCGGGCCGCGCCGCGTGAGCGGGCCAGCCGCACGTGCAGGCAGCCGATCGGACCCGACCCCATAATCACCACGTCGTCGCCCTCGCCGACGCGGGCCAGCTCCTGGCCGTTGAGCACACACGCCAGCGGCTCGGCCACCGAGGCCTCGGCGAAACCGACCCCCTCGGGGATACGGTTGAGGCCGTCGACCGCGAGAACCTTGGCCGGGACGATCATGTACTCGGCGAAACCACCGTCGTAGTGATAGCCCATCGACTCCTGGTTCGGGCACACCGTCATCCGGCCCCGGCCGCACTCTGAGCAGGCCCCGCACGGGATCGCGGCGATCACCTGCACCCGATCGCCCGCCGCCCAGCCGCTCACGCCCTGGCCGATCTCGACGATCTGTCCGGCGATCTCGTGACCCATGACCCTGGGCGGCCTGATGTGATGGTGACCGTGCTTGGAGATCTTCACATCCGTGCCGCACGTCGAGCAGTTGCGCACGCGTATCTTGATCTCACCGGCCCCGGTGACGGGCTCGGGCGCCTCCTCGACGCGGATGTCACCGGGAGCGTGGAAACGAGCGACCTTCACTGTGCTTCGTCCTCTTCGTTGGGTTGCAGCAACCGGACCACCTCGGCGACCTGCGTCGCCTCGCGAAGGGCCCGGGCCTGCTCGGGATCCATCAGGATCTGGGCGAGTTCGGCCAGCAGCCGCACATGACCATCACCCTTGGCGGCGATACCGATGCACATCGTGACGTGCTCGCCGTCCCAGTCGACGCCGTCGGGAAAACGCAGCACACAGATCGCGTCATGATGAACGGCGTCTTTGGCGGCCAAGGTGCCGTGCGGGATGGCCACCCCCTCACCGACATAGGTGGAGATCGAGCGCTCACGCTCCAGCATCGCGCCGATATAGGCGCTGCCCACCGCGCCGACGGCGAGCAGCACCTGCCCGCACTGGCGTATCGCGTCGTCTCGGTCGGTGGCCGAGGCCGTCAGCCGGATCGCGCGCGGGTCCAGTGGCAGCGGCGCCGTCTCAGGCATCGACGGTGCCGCCGTTCTTGATCGTGTTGATCAGTTTGGCCACCGCGGGGTCTCCGATGAAGACCTGAAAGGAGATCAAGACCTTGTCCGGGGCGCCGGCTTTGGCCCGGCCGGCCAGGCCGGCGTGGCAGACGATCACGTCGGCGTCGGCCGGGATGGAGTTGACCGGGGTGTGCTCGACCTGGACGTTATGGCTTTTGAGCTGCTTGCGCAGCTGGGTGGCCAGCATCACGCTGCTGCCCATCCCCGCGTCACAGGCCACGATGATCTTGTGGATGTCCTTGCTGTCGATACTCGGCACCGCTCAGGCCTCCTTGACGACGGGTGCGGCTTCGGATTCCACGGCGGCCTCGTCGCCCTCGTCCTTGCCCCGGCCGAAGCCCAGCAGCACCGAGGCCACCGCGAAGGACACCGCGGTCGCGGCGAAGATCCCGGCCAGCACCCCGAACCAGCCGCCCTTGGGCGTCACCGCCAGATAGGCGAAGATACTGCCCGGCGAGGCCGCCGAGACCAGCCCGGCACCGGTCATGATGAACACCAAGATCCCGGTGGCGCCACCGGCGATGACCGCCAGGATCAGCCGGGGCTTCATCAGCACATACGGGAAGTAGATCTCGTGGATACCGCCGAGGAAGTGAATGATGATCGCCGCCGGGGCGCTGGGACGCAGTGCCCGCGGGCCAAAAAACAGGTAGGCCAGCAGCAGGCCGAGCCCGGGGCCGGGGTTGGACTCCAGCATGAACAGGATCGACTTGCCGAACTGGGTCACCTCGTTGGCGCCCAGCGGGGTCAGCACCCCGTGGTTGATGGCGTTGTTGAGGAACAACACCTTGGCCGGCTCGATCAGGATCGAGGCCAGCGGCAAAAGGTTGGACTCCACCAGCCAGCCGACCGCGTTACCGGCCGCGGTGGTGACCGCCGAGACGATGGGGCCCACACCCCACACGCCCAGCAGCGCCATCGCGCCACCGGCGATACCGGCGGTGAAGTTGTCCACCAGCATCTCAAAGCCGGCCTTGGTGCGCTCGGAGGTGAAGCCGTCGATCAGCTTCAGCAGGAACGCCGCCAGCGGACCCATGATCATCGCGCCGAGGAACATCGGGTTCTCCGCGCCGACCACGACGCCCATGGTGGCCACCGCGCCGACCACCGCGCCGCGCTGACCATGGACCATCCGCCCGCCGGTATAGCCGATCAAGACCGGCAGCAGCGTCGTGATCATCGGCCCGACCAGGGCCGCCAGACTCTCGTTCGGCAGCCAGCCGGTGGGAATGAACAGCGCGGTGATCAGACCCCAGGCGATGAACGCCCCGATATTCGGCATGATCATCCCGGCGAGATAGCCGCCGAAACGCTGAATCTTGGCTCTGACCCCGGTTCCCGTGACGGTGGGGGTGTAATCAGTGCTCACGTGGTGTTGCTCCTTCCGGGGTGGCCGGCAACATCAGCCGGCCAGGGGGGGTGGATCCGCGCCGCTGTCAGCCCCCGGACCGCAGCGGCAGGGTGGGATCGGCCGCGATGACACGCACGTCATCACGCCGAATGTCATCAGGGGAGGGCATCCGGCTACCCGGTAGCCCGACCGCGGCGGTCGCCCAGGCCAGCGCCTCGACCAACGCCTCCTGCCCGCGAGCGCCGCCGGCCAGGAACCCGGCCAGCATCGCATCACCGGCACCGACCGAACTGCGCGGCTCGGCCAGCGCGCAGCGGCCGTACCAGACCTGCTCGTCCTGCAGCAAAACCGCGCCATCGACGCCCAGACTGGCCAAGACCGTGCCCGCGCCACGAGCCCGCAGACTCTCAGCGGCCTTGATCGCGTCGCCCAGGGATGAGATGACCATCCCCGTGGCCTCGCTCAGCTCTTCCCGGTTGGGCTTGACCAGGGCCGGCCCCTG
>NZ_JBEOZN010000124.1:0-28340 GCF_040298085.1 Streptosporangium sp. NPDC001681
GGCACCCGCTACGCCGCGAGCCCGGCCGACTGCGCCGACCTCCTGGAAGCCGCCGTGCAGATCATGCAGGAGCGGGCCGACCGCTACGCCGGACTCCAGCGCTCCCACACCCCCACCGTCGATGACCCGTTCGTCCTGGTGGTGGTCGACGAGGTGGCGTTCCTGACCGCCTACCAGTCCGACAAGGGGCTGAAGCTCCGTATCTCCGCTGCCCTGGCCACGCTCACGACCCAGGGCCGCGCGGTCGGGTTCGGCGTCATGGCGGCACTTCAGGACCCGCGCAAAGAGGTCATGAACATTCGCAACCTGTTCCCCGACAAGATCGCGCTCCGGCTGGATGAGTCCGAGCAGGTGGACATGGTCCTCGGCGACGGTGCTCGGGATCGGGGCGCGCTGGCCGATCACATCTCGCCGATTCCAGAGCAGGGGGCCGGTATCGGCTACGTCCGGTTGGAGACCTCGCCTGATCCGATCCGGGTTCGCGCCGCGTACGTCTCCGACAGTGACATCCGCGCGATGGCGCTGGGGGTGACCACGTGAGGGTCTGCTTCTACGGCACCGACGAGGAGATCACCCGCCTCTGCGAGCGCCCCATCCTGGCCGTCCTGGGAACTCGTCACGCTCAGCCCGTCCTGGCCTTCGAGCTGTTCAACGTCCGCGTCACCACCGATCCCTAACCAGACCACGTTCCGGCTGTCGGCCGACCTGTCCGAAGTGGAAAGGGGCGACCGTGACTGAACTGGCCTACATCCTCGACGGCCTGCGCTGTGCGGCCTGCGGCGCGGTCAACACGCTGTGGCTGGACCTGATCCGCGGCCTGGTCGAGTGCCGCGAGTGCGGACAGGGCGTCTTCCTCGACCCCGACCACGATGGGGAGGACGTGTGAGCAACCCCAATGATCGCGGCCTGTCGCGGGCAGAGCGTCAGAAAATGCCGCTCGCGCTGGATGTCGCGGTGGAGATCGCCAAGCACAACGGCGTGTGCATCCGGCCGGTGGTCCTGCGGCGGCTGGACACCCACACCGGGCTCACCGAGGACGTCAACGTGCCCTGCGGGGCCACCATGGACGCCAAGTGTCCCTCCTGCGCCAAGCGCAACCGCTACCTGCGGATGGCCCAGTGCCGGGAAGGCTGGCACCTGGACGCCGAACCGGGGACCACTCCAGATGAACCGAATGAGGAACAGCGCTGGCTGGTGGAGTTCTGCGCTGACATGCAGGCCCAGCGCGATGCCGTGGAAAAGGCCGGCGACGACACCACCGACCTGGACGCGATCCTCGCCGGGCTCGATGCCGAGATCACCGCGGCCGGGATGCGGGGCAATCGGCCATACCACCGCCACGCGCAACCGCTCGACCAGGCGACGCCAGGACGCCCCCGACCTGCCCAGGAAAGGTGAACCGCGCCGGGATTGACCCGTCCAAGACACGGCGCAACTTCCGCAAGGCCATCAAGGGCGCGCCGGGAGTGGATCCGGCGAAGTGGACGCCCCGCGAGCTGCGGCACAGCTTCGTCTCGCTGCTCTCCGATCACGGCATCCCCTTGGAGGAGATTTCCCGGCTGGTCGGCCACAGCAGTACGGCTGTCACAGAGGCCGTCTACCTCCAGCAGATCCGTCCGGCTCTTCAAGTGGAGCCACCGCGATGGACCGCATCTTTGATGGTGATCCAGAAGCTTAGTCACGCATTTAGTCACTCAGAGGATTGTGAAGGCCGCTCCCGGAGGTCGGGAGCGGCCTTCTACCTTGTGTTTCGCGGCACCTCTGGCTGGAATCGAACCAGCGGCCTCCTGCTCCGCAAGCAGGCGCGCTCTCCACTGCGCCACAGAGGCTTGGTAGCGGGTGCGGGAATCGAACCCGCCCACAGCGGCTTATGAAACCGCCGAGCACACCAGCGCCCTCACCCGCTCCAAAGAAAGAGCCGTCTCGGACCGTGTGGTCCGGGACGGCTCGTGTCGTGACGGCGGGTGTCACACACGAGCCTCCCGGGGCATGCGCATACGGCGACGAGCACGCATGACGCGACGGCTCCGACCGTGATGGCGGCGCATGATCCCTCCTGGTGAAGCTCGACTGACCTGATGTGAGGATGCCGGATCTCCGGAACCGGCCGCAACGCGTTTTCTCCAGGAGCCCGGCCGTGCCCACTGACCATGAGCGGGCCGGCGGCGACCGCGTCGCGGACGGTCGCGGCCCACCGCGCCCCCTGGGCGACCAGGGCGTCGGCCTTTCCCGGCGTACGGTTCCACACCGTGGTCGGGTGCCCGCCGTCCAGGAACGCACCCGCAAGCGCAGAGCTCATCTCCCTTGGGTCGATCACAGTCACGGCCGATCGAACGTCGGTATTTCCAGAGGTAGTGGTCATGAATGTTGCCTTCTCTCGAGTTGCCGGGACGCCGGTTCCCTGTCCGGGGGTACCGCTGAGGTCAAGAGCCGATCTTGCGGACTGGCTCCTCGGGCTGCGTGGGGCGAGCAGCCTCCTGGACGTCCTCGCTGGGGCATTCGAACCGGCGGCACGGACCGCTCGGGTCCAGGGCGTGCTTGGTGGTTGTGGCCATCTGGGAAGACGTCGATGTCTCCGTAGGGGAGTCCGGCCTCGATCATTGCCAAAGTCGTCAACCATGTTTACTATATAGACAACCACATTGACGATATTGCCCCGATGTGCGTCCGCCGGGCACGTCTTCGGCGTGCCCGGAGAATCCAGAGAGAAGGCCCCCATGTCCCACGACGTCTTCGTCACCCACACCGCCGAGAGTGCCCCTGCCGCCGCCCGCGCCACGGTCGAGGGGGTGGAGCGGAAATTCGGCTTCATCCCCGCGCCGGTCGGCCGGATGGCCACCTCCCCGGAGTTGCTCAAGGGGTTCCTGACGGCCAGTGCCGTCTTCGAGCAGACGACCCTCGCCCCGATCGAGCGTGAGATCGTCATCCTGACGGTCGCCACCCGCAACGGCTGCCACGTCTGCGTGGCGATGCACACCGCCACGCTGGTCAGGCTGGGGGCCCCGGCCGAGGTCATCGAGGGGCTGCGGGCCCAGAAGCCCCTTCCGGACACCCGCTCGGAGGCGCTGCGGTCGTTCACCCTCGCGGTGATGGACCACTGCGGCGCGGTCGGCGACGAGGAGACGCGGGCGTTCCTCGGCGCCGGCTACACGCCGCAGAACGCCCTTGAGGTCGTCCTCGGTGTCGGTGCCTACACGATCTCCACGTTCGCCAACCGGCTGATCGACGCCCCCCTCGACCCGCCGTTCCAGGCCTACGCCTGGGACGGCGACGGCAGGTAGGTGTCCGCCCGTTCGTCAGGGCCGCAGTGCGGCCAGCTGCTGCTCGAACGGGATCACGGCCTCGACCTGCCGGGCGGCGGCGGGCCGGTGCGACATCAGGCCGGCCAGTTCGCCGGCCGCGCGGGCGACGCGGGAGGCGAGGTCGTCGGCGCGGCTGTCCCCGCCGGTGCCCCAGTCCTCGGACGCGGCGTAGACGGCGGTCGGTACGACGATCGCGCGCAGGTAGGCGAAGAGCGGGCGCATGGCATGCTCCAGGGCGAGCGAGTGGCGTGCCGTCCCCCCGGTCGCCGCGATCAGCACCGGCTTGCCGGTGAGCGCGCTGTTGTCGATCACGTCGAAGAACGACTTGAACAGGCCGCTGTAGGAGGCGGTGAAGATCGGCGTCACCGCGATGAGGCCGTCCGCCTCCGTCACCGCCTCGATCGCCTCGCGCAGCGTGGCGCCGGGGAAGCCGGTCACCAGGTTGGCGGCGATGTCGGTGGCGAGGTCGCGTAGCTCGATCACGCGTACCTCGGCCGGGTGCTCGTCGCCCGACAACCGTCGTACGGTCGCCTCGGCCAGCCGGTCGGCCAGCAGGCGTGTCGAGGACGGCAGGCCGAGACCGGCCGAGACGACCACGAGCCGGACGGATTCCATTGCTTTTCCTTTCCAGGGGTGGACTCGGATGCCTCAGGTGGCGGGGACGGGCTGCTCGCCCGTCTCGGCCGCGCTGCCGCGCCTGGCGAGCAGGGCCGCGTGGGTGGGGCCGTCCGGCACCTCGGCCGGCCTGCCGGAGGCGAACTCCCTGCGCAGTACCGGGACGACCTCCTCACCGAGGATGTCGAGCTGCTCCAGCACCGTCTTGAGCGGGAGCCCGGCGTGGTCCATCAGGAACAGCTGTCGCTGGTAGTCGCCGAAGGACTCCCGGAAGGTCAGGGTCTTGTCGATGACCTCCTGCGGGCTGCCCACGGTGAGCGGGGTCTGGTCGGTGAACTCCTCCAGCGAGGGGCCGTGGCCGTACACGGGAGCGTTGTCGAAGTAGGGACGGAACTCCCGGACCGCGTCCTGGGAGTTCCGCCGCATGAACACCTGCCCGCCCAGGCCGACGATCGCCTGCTCAGGGGTGCCGTGGCCGTAGTGGGCGAAGCGCTCCCGGTACAGCTCGATCAGGCGGATGAAGTGCTCCCTGGGCCAGAAGATGTTGTTGGCGAAGAACCCGTCGCCGTAGTAGGCGGCCTGCTCGGCGATCTCCGGGCTGCGGATCGAGCCGTGCCAGACGAACGGCGGGACGCCGTCCAGCGGGCGGGGGGTCGAGGTGAACGACTGCAGGGGAGTGCGGAATCGGCCCTGCCAGTCGACCACGTCCTTACGCCACAACTGGTGCAGGAGCGCGTAGTTCTCGATGGCCAGCGGGATGCCCTGGCGGATGTCCTGCCCGAACCACGGGTACACCGGCCCGGTGTTGCCGCGGCCCAGCATCAGGTCGACGCGCCCGTCCGCCAGGTGCTGCAGCATCGCGAAGTCCTCGGCGATCTTGACCGGGTCGTTCGTGGTGATCAGGGTGGTGGACGTGGAGAGGATGATCCGCTCGGTCCGCGCGGCGACGTAGCCGAGCATGGTCGTCGGTGAGGAGGGGACGAAGGGCGGGTTGTGGTGCTCGCCGGTCGCGAAGACGTCCAGGCCGACCTCCTCGGCCTTGAGCGCGATGGCCACCATCGCCTTGATCCGCTCGTGCTCGCTCGGCGTCCGGCCCGTGGTGGGGTCCGTGGTGACGTCGCCTACGGTGAAGATCCCGAACTGCATCGTGCTCACCGTCCTCCGTTTCGTTTGAAATTTCAACTACCCTTAACGTCTCAGCGGGAGGGTTATTCCTGCCCGGGCCGGCCTCGGTGACCAGGCGGCCGGACATCGGGAACGGTCGCGGGCATGACGACCCCGGACAGGCCATCACGACACCTCCACCCGGTGCGGAAACCTTTGTCACACGCGTGCGCTTCCCCAAAATGATCACCATCCGGGCTTTCCGTGCCGGCGAACCCGGGAACGAACAGCGGATCAGCGGGAAGGCGCCCGGTGGAGCACCGTTCCACCTCGTCATCCGGTCGTGAGTGCCCGCCCGTACGGGGGACGGCTCCGCGACGGGCATCAAAGGACGTGACGCATGCACATCGATCTCACCGGCAGGACGGCACTGGTAACCGGATCCACAGAGGGGATCGGGGCGGCCATCGCCGCCGGTCTCGCGCGGGCGGGCGCGACGGTGGCCGTCAACGGCCGCACCCCGGAGAAGGTGGAGAGGGCCTGCGACGCGCTGCGCGCGAAGATCTCCGGCGCGCTGATCGTCCCGGTCGCCGCCGACCTCGCCACCCAGGAGGGCGCGGACCACACCGTCGGCATCCTGCCGGAGGTCGACATCCTGATCAACAACCTCGGAGTCTTCGGGGTCCAGGACGCCCTGGAGATCACCGACGACGAGTGGCGCCGTTACTTCGAGGTGAACGTCCTGGCGGCGATCCGTCTCACCCGCGCCTATCTGCCGGGGATGGTGGCGCGCTCCTGGGGGCGCGTCCAGTACATCGCCAGCAACTCCGCGATCGTCATCCCCGTGGAGATGATCCACTACGGCATGTCCAAGACCGCGCTCCTGGCCGTCTCGCGAGGCTTCGCCAAGAAGGCCGCGGGCAGCGGTGTCACCGTCAACTCCGTCATCGTCGGTCCCACCCACACCCGAGGCATGGAGGACTTCGTCTACGAACTCGTCGACAGGGACCTGCCCTGGGACGAGGCCCAGCACGTCTTCCTGCGGGAGCACTTCCCGGAGTCCCTGCTGCGGCGGTTGATCGAACCGGAGGAGGTCGCCAACATGGTCGTCTACCTCAGCTCACCGCAGGCCTCCGCCACCACCGGCGGCGCGCTCCGCGTCGACGGGGGCTACGTCGACGCCATCCTCCCCTGACCGATGGCGCACCCCGGTGCGTCGCGCGGTGGTCAAGGCTTCGTCGGCGAACGCGGGGATAACCCGGCGGGGCGGACGGGTAGGGGTGCGCCGTGGACCGTGAAGAGACCACCTCGGGGCCGGGCGCGTCCGGCGTGCCGGCGTACTGAGCACGGCGAGCGATGCCCCCGCTCTTCCGGCGGGCCGCCGACCGGCTGATCGACGCCGCTCCGGACTGGCTGGTCGAGACGGTCCGGCCGGCACCCGCGGCGCTTCGATGGTGGCCGATGCTGCGCATGGCCGTGGCGGTGACCGCCCCGCTTCTCGGAGGGGCCGCCGCCGGGCACGTCACGGCCGGCCTGCTGCCCGCCATGGGCGCCATGAACGCCGGGACGGCCGACCGGGGCGGCCCGTACCGGGCCAGGATCATCAGGATGGGCGCGGCCGGCGCCGCCGGAGCGCTGGGATATCTCATCGGGGCCGCGGTCCGCGACCACGGCTGGTGGGTGGTGCCGGTCATGGTGGCCGTTTCCGTGCTGTCCGCACTGATCAGCACGAGTGGGGGCACGGGCTCGGCGGCCGGGCTGCAACTGCTGGTGATGACCGTGATCGCCGGCGGCATAGCGCTGCCGGGACCGCCCGGCCTGAACGCGCTGACGTTCCTGCTGGGCGTGCTGTGGGTGATCGCGCTGGAGGTCGCCGACTGGCCCCTCCACCCGCGCGCGCCGGAGGAGAGCGCGGTGGCCGAGGCCTACCGGGTCCTCGACCTGCTGTTCACCGATCGCGGCGCCGACGCCCTGGCCGCGTTCGACACCGCGCTCAGGAACGCCTACGACACCGTCCTCGGCGCCCGCTCCCCGGCGGTGGGGCTGGATCCCGGGCGCACCCGGCTGGTCGCCCTGCTGAACCAGGCCTCGCTGATCCGCAACGCACTGCTCTCGCTGTGCCACGAGGGGCGCGAGCCGCCCGAGGAATCGGCGTCCGCCGTCGAGGGCGTCGCCGCGTCGCTCACCGGCGGGCCCGCGCCGCGGGCGGTGCGCCACGAGGGCGACTCACCCGCCGTACGCGCCCTCTCCTCCGCCGTCCAGGGGGCGGTCGACCTGGCGTCCGGCGGCGACGTCGCGGCCGACCAACTGCCGTACGAACCGGTCGGCTACCGCTCCCGGCTCCGGGCCGTTCTGAAGAAGATGTGGTACGGCCGCCTCGTCCGGGTCTACACGGTCCGGCTCGCGCTCTGCATGGGCGTCGCCGCCGCGGTCAGCCGGCTCGGCTGGTTCGATCGGTCCTACTGGATGACACTGACCGTCGCGCTGGTGCTCAAGCCCGACTTCGGGTCGGTGTTCGCGCGCGCCGTGCAGCGCGCGCTCGGGACCGTCGCGGGTACGTTGATCGGCACCCTGGTCCTTCTCCTGGTGCCGTACGGCCCGCTGCTGCTGATCCCCATCGCGGTGTGCGCGGCGCTCCTGCCCTACGGCATGCAGCGCAACTGGGGTCTGATGTCGACCTTCCAGGCGCCGCTGGTTCTGTTCCTGGTGGACCTGTTGACCCGCGGGGGGCCGGAACTGGGCAGGATCCGGATCGTGGACACGCTGGTCGGATGCGTGATCGTCCTGCTGCTGGGGTACCTGCCGTGGCCCGGGAGCTGGGAGGCACCGGTCGGACCCCGGTTCGCCGACGCGGTGTCGGCCACCGCGAACTACCTCAGGTACGCCTTCGACCCCGAGCACCCCGGCAGGGCGCTGCTTCTCCGCAGGGTGTACGACGCCCTGGCCGACCTGCGGACCGTCTTCCAGCGGGCGATGACCGAGCCACCTGTGATCAGCAGACGCGTCACCACCTGGATGCCCGCGATGACCGCGCTGGAACGGGTGGCCGACGCGACCGCCGCCACCGTCGCGTGCACCGGGCGCGGCGCGCCGCCCCCGCCGCGGGCGGCGGTCCAGGCCCTGGCGGAGTCCCTGGAGGACATCGCCAGGGACGTCCGCGCGGGGCGGAGACCCGGCGATTCCGGGGCCTGCGCCGACGAGACGCTGGAGCAGGTCGACTCCGCCGTGCGCAGCCTGCGCGACACGGTGGCGGGAGACCGCTAGGGCCTACCCGGCCTCGCCTGCGTCTCGGGGTCCACCGGGATCGGCGGGACCGGTGGGGTACGGGTCCGGTCGCGTCCGGGGGACGGCCGCCGTGGCGAGGTAGGCGTCCACGAGTTCGCCGACGGGCCTGGCGAAGTCGAGAACGATCCCGTGCTCGTCGGGCCCGAGGGGCTCCAGGGTCCTGAACTGCGAGTCGACCAGCGAGGCGGGCATGAAGTGCCCCGGACGGCCGGCGACCCTCCGGCGTATGGCGTCGATCTCGCCGTGCAAATGGACGAAGCTCACCGTCGGCGCGGATTCCCGCAGGATGTCGCGGTAGCTCCGCTTGAGCGCCGAGCAGCTCGCCACCCCGCCGGTGGCGGCGTGGTCGGCGAGCCAGGCACCGATCGCGCGCAGCCACGGCAGCCGGTCGTCGTCGTCGAGGGGGATGCCCGCCGACATCTTGGCGATGTTGGCCTCGTTGTGGAAGTCGTCGGCGTCGGCGAACGGCACCCGTAACCGCCGGCTGAGGGCGGCGCCCACGGTGGTCTTGCCGGAACCGGTCACGCCCATGACGACGAGTGGCGCGGTTCCGGGAGCCGGTGCGGCGGAATCCTCAGCGGGGTTCATTGAGGAGGGCCTCCCATGTCGCTCTGCGCGACAGCCTGACGGGGTTGGTGACGACCGACCTGGGCTCACGGTCGACAGGTGGTGTTTAAGATCGGGTGCGGGCATTGACGAAGGATCATGCGATGACGGGCCGCCCCGAGGGCGACGACCGGACGAGTATGGGACTACACCGGAGCGTCCTCGATAAACTCGATTTTCCCGATCGTTTCAGGTGGCCGCCACACCGGTCAGGTGTCGAGAGCCGAGCCGGCCTCTGGGACGGGGGCCGGAGTGTGCGGCCGGTCGGCCGCTGAGGAGGCAGGGGCGTCAGGGCTTGCGGGCGACGCCGCAGAACTGGGACACCTCATCGGGCTCGCCCCACGGGCTGTGTTCCGGACGCCATCTGGAGCAGGACACCACGCCGGGCTCCAGCAACTCCAGACCGTCGAAGAACGTGACGAGGTGGTCGCGGTCGCGGGCCACGATCGGGGTGCCGCCTCGCTCCATGAACTGCCGCATCGCCTCGTGCATGGCATCGCCGTGGACCTCGGCGGTGGCGTGCGCGATCACCAGGTGGCTGCCCGAGGGGACGGCGTCGACCAGGTCCCGTACGACCTGCCTGGCCTCGTCGTCGTCGGTGATGTGATGCAGGATCCCCAGCAGCATCAACGCGACGGGTTCGGTGAGGTCGAGGGTCTTCTCGGCGGCCCGCAGGATGCGGTGGGGTTCGCGCAGGTCGGCGTCGATGTAGTTGGTGACCCCTTCGGGGGCGCTGATGAGCAGGGCGCGGGCGTGCACCAGGACCAGCGGGTCGTTGTCGACGTAGACGACCCGGGACTCCGGGGCGATCCGCTGCGCCACCTCGTGGGTGTTGTCGGCGGTGGGCAGGCCCGTGCCGATGTCGAGGAACTGGCGGATACCGGCGTCGGCGACGAGGTGGCGGACGCAGCGGCCCAGGAACGCCCGGTCGGCCCGGGCCGAGTCGACGATGCCGGGGATGAGCCCCTCGACCATGTCGCCGGCGTCGCGGTCGGCGGGATAGTTGTCTTTTCCACCCAGCCAGTAATTCCAGATGCGGGCCGAATGCGGCCGGTCGGCATCAAGTTCCACGGGCTGCCAGTCTGATTCGCGAGAGGTGCTCATGGGGGGCCGGTTCCGTTCATGAGGTATTCGCACTGAATGGGATGGGATGTAGTGGATCACATCCACGACGGTCACGGCAAACCCCCTCGATGCCTATGGTCGCGGCAGGCCGGTGCCGGACCCGCTGCCGGCCCCTGCGGTGGTCTGCGGGCTTCGGGGCGTGGAGAAGGCGGGGTCGGGTCGTCGCGAAACTCGCGTGCCCGGGATTTTTCGCGACAGTTCAGTGGTGTGAAGAGAGCTTCGGGATCTGCGTCTATGTAATATCGCTAATATCGTGATAAATGCCCTGGATGACTTTCGGATTCCGGCAACGTTCCAGTAACGCTTCGCTGTCTTCCGCCTATTTTGATGGCGGAAAGTTATATTGACGCTGACGGGGAAGGCGTGTGCTGCCGACTGGATCTCGGCGACCGGAATACGGTTGCCGGGAATCATGGAAGCGGATACGCAAACCGGCTTATCGCGCTTCATGGATATTGGTCGCGTTTGTCGTTTCTCGAATAGATTGCAGGGCTTCGTCCTGCCCTCACCCGCCAGGATTCCCAGCCGGGAGCCAGTGTGATGCCATCATCTGACAGACCACCGAATCCGCGGACAGCCGGGACCGTCCCGGTCCGCGGGTGGGCGGAGCCGCTTCGCGCGCTGAGAGCGGCGCTGGCGGTCGTGCTGTTGATGTCGCTGGTGACGGCCGTGCTGGGGGTGCCGACCGCGACCCGGGCCGAAACCACATCTCACCCGAGCGCGTCGGCCGCCGAAACCAGCCCCGGCATCGGTGCGGTGCTCGGTGCCGGGTTCAGCGTGCTTCCCGCTGACGGGCCGTGCGTGTTCGAAGACGACCGGCTGGACGGCGCGGACGGCCTTTCCGGCGCCGTGCCGGACGGAACGCGTGAACCGGTACGGGACGCCGCCGTCACACTCCACCGCACCAAGCCGTCCCAGACGAGTCCGAAGACGGGCGGGGCCCGTGGTCCACCTGTGCGTACCGAGCACCTGTTCTCAGGCGCTCTCCGTACGCACCGCATCCGGCCGAGCGCGGCCGGAGTGGATCATCCCTGCCATCGTGAGGACCACGCTGATGCCCGAACGGCAAGACCCGAAGACCCATGACCGCTTACCGGCCGCGCGCCGGTTCACGTTCCAGAAATCGTTTCCGAAAGCGGATCTGAAATCCGGTTTCCTGGTTTTCCTCATCGCCCTCCCGCTCTGTCTGGGAATCGCGCTGGCCAGTGGGTTCCCGCCGGTCGCCGGTGTGTTGACGGCGATCATCGGGGGCGTCCTGGTCAGCCTGCTCGGCGGCGCCCCGCTGACCATCAAGGGCCCGGCCGCCGGCCTCATCGTGATCGCGCTGGGCGCGGTCCAGGAACTCGGCCAAGGCGACCTCGCCGCCGGATACCGGCGGGCGCTGGCCGTCGGCGTCGCCGCCGCGCTGATCCAGATCGTCTTCGCCCTGTGCCGGGTGGCCAGCGTCGGCGTGGCCATGTCCCCTTCGGTCGTGCACGGCATGCTCGCCGCGATCGGGATCATCATCATCGCCAAGCAGACGCACGTCATGCTGGGGGTGAAACCCCATGGCGAGCGCCCCTTCGACCTGATCGCCGAGATTCCACACAGCCTCGCCCACGCCAACCCCCGCATCCTGCTGCTGGGCGCGGTGTCACTGGCGATCCTGTTCGGCCTGCCGCTGATCCGCGCCCGGTGGGCCCATGTCGTGCCCGCCCCGCTGGTCGTGCTCGCCGTGACCGTGCCGGTCGGGTTGCTGTTCGACCTGCACAGCCCGCACGACTACCGCTTCATGGCCATGACCTACCACCTTGGCCCCGAGTATCTCGTCCGGCTCCCCGACACCCTGCTCGACGCCGTCGCCTTCCCCGACTTCTCCATGCTGCTCACGATGACCTCGCTGAAGTACGTGGTGATGTTCGCCCTGATCGGCACCATCGAGTCCACTCTCACGGTGCTCGCGGTCGACTCCATGGCACCGGGGAGGCGCCCCGCCGACCTCAACCGCGACCTGCTCGCCCTCGGCGGGGGCAATTTGGTGTCGTCCCTGGTCGGTGGCCTGCCGATGATCTCCGAGATCGTCCGGAGCAGGGCCAACATCGACGCCGGTGCCGTCTCGCGCCGGTCCAACTTCTTCCACGGAGCCTTCCTGCTGCTGTTCGTCAGCCTGGCCCCCGGCCTGCTCCAGATCATTCCCCTCGCCGTCCTGGCGGCCATGCTCGTCTACACCGGGACCCGGCTCGCCGCGCCCCGCGAGTTCCGCCACGCCAGGAGGGTCGGCCTCGACCAGCTGGCCCTGTTCCTGATCACAATGCTCGTCACGCTCGCCACCGACCTGCTCGTCGGCGTCGCGGCCGGGCTCGCCGCGAAGTTCGTCCTGCACCTGCTGCGCGGGGTGCCCGTCCCCGCCTTCTTCCACCCTCGCGCGCAGGCCGTCCGTACCGGTCAGGTGCTGCACGTCAGCATTCCCGGCGCCGCCATCTTCACGGCTCTGCTGCCCCTGCGGCGTACGGTGAGGCGCGCCGGCGGCGACGGTGAGGGCATCACCGAGATCGTCATCGATCTCAAGGACGCCGCGGTGGTCGACCACACCTTCCTGGCCGGAACCGACGCGATGTCCAGGGAGTGGCCCGCGGCCACCCTCACCTTCCGAGGGCTCGACCGGCTGTGGCCCGTCTCGTCCCATCCGCATGCCACCAGGCGCAGGAGGCGGGCATGAACCACATCGGTATGGTCATGTACCCGGTCGGGGAGGACCGGCGTGTCGCCGTGGCGGACATGGTGGCGCGAGCGGCGAGCCTGCTGCCCGGGCAGGCGCCGTTGCAGACGTTCGTCCACCACAACACCCTGCACGCCTTCGAACACCTGCCCTTCGAGAAGGCCGTCGTCCGCGCGGCGCGGCTGTTCGGCACCGAACCCTTCCAGAGCGAGGCGGCCTTCCACGGCCACCTGGGTTCGGGGCGGATCCAGCGCGGAGACCTCGACGCGGTCGTCGGGCCGGTGACCGGCGGCGACATCCCGATCGTGCCGGGCGGCCCGACACGCCGCGAGTTCCACGCCCTACGGCTCCGGCACCTGCTCGACGTCCCCAGGGGCCCCGCGCTGCGCCGGCTGCTCCACGAGACGCCCCAGCTGTCCCGGTTCACCGCCCACATCGGCGAGTGGCGCCGCGCCGAGCTGCTACGACAGGCCCGGCGAGACCGGCGCGGGCCGGCGGTGCCCGGATCGGGCGCGCGGGCACCGGTGGAGCAACTGCTCGAACGACTCTGGAACCGGCTGAAACGGGTGGCGCCACCCCCGATAGAGGCCGGGCGGCCGTCGCCGCGCCCGCGTGACCGGATCCTCGCCGTCACCGGAGCGGACCCCGACGAACTCGTCCACCCGCTGATGATCCGGCTCTGCGCGGCGTTCCTGGACCAGGGGGTCGCCTACTGGCCGATGCCGGAACGAGAACGGGGCCTTCTCGGCGCCTTCCGGCGGCTTTACGGCCGGGGCGGGGGCCCGCCCGACCGGTTCCTTCGCGGACTGGCCGCCGAGCTGAGGCGGCAGGAGGAGGAGTCCTGGACGGCCGAGCGGACCGTCGCGTGGGCCCTTGGCGAACTGGCGGTGCCCGAACGGGACTGGGCGGCCGTGATCCAGGCCACCCTGCTGTCGCTGCGCGGCTGGGCGGGCATGACGCGCCAGTTCGAGCACCGGCCCGACCGCTCGCCGGTCGAGGCGCGTCCCGCACGGCTGGTCGACCACCTGGCCGTGCAGCTCACCCTCGACGCGTACGCGGCACGCCACGTGGTGGCCGAGCGTCTCGGCGGTCGCGCCGCGCTCACCGACGTCGATCGGCCTCCCCGGCTCGCTCCGGAGCCCGACCTGGAACTGGTGTACGAGGCGTTCGTCCTGGCCCAGATCATGCCGGTCGACACCGCGGTGTTCGCCGACGCCGGGCATGCGGCGGCCTGGCTGGCGGAGGTCAGGTCCTTCGACGGGATCGAGCGGCGCCGCCTGCTGCACCTCGCCTACGAACGGCGCCATCGGATCGGGGTGCTCGACGCGCTCGCCGCGCACCACGCGCTCGCCGCGACGAGAAGGTCACCCCGTCCCGTGTTCCAGGCCGTGTTCTGCATAGACGAGCGGGAGGAGTCGCTGCGACGGCACCTGGAGGAGCACTTCCCGCGGGCCGAGACCTTCGGCTACGCCGGTTTCTTCGGAGTCGCCATGATCTACCGGGGGCTGCAGGACGTGCGTCCGCGCCCTCTCTGCCCGGTCGGTGTCACGCCCCGGCATCTGGTCGTGGAGGAGCCGGTCGGCGGGACGTGGCCCCCTCGGCGCGAGAGCTCACGCCGTCGCCGGGGCGTCTGGGGACGGCTGGTCGCGGTGGGGAACAGGACCCTGGTGCGCGGTGGCGCGCTCGCGCTGGTGGGTGGACTCGCCCACCTGTTCGGCCTGTTCGGCCGCTGTCTTCTCCCTCGCCTGTCCCACAGCTGGTCCCGGCGGCTCGGGGCCGGCGCGGCTGCCGGGCCCGTCACCCGGCTGGCCGTCGAACGGGTCCTCACGGGCACGAGCGGTGACGGCCCGCTCAGGGGTTACTCCGTATCGGAGATGGCCGACGTGGTGGCGGCGGTCCTGCGGACCACCGGACTCGGCCGGGCTCTGTGCCCCGTGGTGCTGGTCGTCGGGCACGGCTCGTCCAGCCTCAACAACCCGCACGAGTCCGCGCACGACTGTGGCGCCACCGGGGGCGGGCGTGGCGGTCCGAACGCGCGCGCGTTCGCCGCGATGGCCAACCACCCGGGGGTACGCGCGAACCTCCGCGATCGGGGGATCCACCTGCCGGAGGGCACCTGGTTCGTGGGCGCGTACCACGACACCTGCGACGACTCGATGACCTACTACGACGAGGACCTGGTGCCCGAGCGGTGCCGCGCGGAGGTCGGCAGGGCTCAGCAGGCCGTGGCCGCCGCGTGCGTCCTGGCCGCGCACGAGCGGTCCCGCCGTTTCGAGTCCGCGCCCGCGGACCTCTCGCCCGGTGACGCGCCGGTCCACGTCGGGACCCGCGCCGTGGACCTCGGGCAACCCCGGCCCGAGTACGGGCACGCCACGAACGCGGTGTGCGTGGTGGGGCGGCGCTCGCGGACCCGCGGGCTCTTCCTCGACCGGCGGGCCTTCCTCGTCTCCTACGACCCGGACGGTGATCCCTCGGGGGAACTCCTGGCGGGCCTGCTCCTCGCGGCGGGGCCGGTCTGCGCCGGCATCAACCTGGAGTACTACTTCAGCCACGTCGACCCGGTCGGCTACGGCTGCGGGACGAAGCTTCCGCACAACATCACGGGCCTGCTCGGCGTGATGGACGGGCACGCCTCGGATCTGCGGACCGGGCTTCCCTGGCAGATGGTCGAGATTCACGAACCGGTACGCCTGCTGCTGGTCGTCGAGGCCGAGCCGGAGCGCCTGGCGGCGATCCTGCGCGCCCATCCCGGCCTGAACCGGCTCGTCGTGAACGGCTGGATCCGGCTCGTGGCGTGGAGCCCGGACTCCGGCGCGATGCGCGTGTTCCGCCACGGCGTCTTCGTGCCCCACATCCCGGAGACGACCGTGTTCCCCGTGGTGAACCGCTCCGCGCGGTTCTACGCGGGCGAGCGCGGCCATCTGGGCTGCGCCCACGCGATGGCCGCCTTCGAGGCGGAACCCCCCGGGGCCTGCGACGTGTTCGATCCGATCGGTGTCCCTGTCGTCGGGCACGAGCCGGCGGGTCACGGGCAGCGGACCCGGGAGCCGCGGTGAGCCTCGCGATACACCGGTGTCTGCTGATCGCGATCGCCGGGCTGCCCCTCGGCGCGTTCCTGCTCCTGGCCGCACTCGCCTGGTGGGGCCGGGGACGCGCTGAGCGGACCGTCTCAACGATCGTCACCGTGGCCTTCGGGCTCGCGGCGGTGTCAGCGCTCGTGCTCGCCGTCACCGTGACGCGCGGCGACCGTGCCTTGACGGTGCCGGTGACGATGCCGGCGGGCGCCTGGTTCGGCGGCGGAGAGTACGGGTTCCACCTGCTGCTCGTGGGTGACCGGCTCTCGCTTCCCTTCGCCGCCCTCACGGCGCTCCTGGTGGGTCTCATCGGTGTCTTCTCGCAGCGGTACCTGCACAGGGAGCCGGGATACCTGCGGTTCTACCTGCTCCTCGCCCTGTTCGGGGTCGGCGTCGAGACCGTCGCACTGTCGGGCGCGCTTGAGCTCGCCTTCGCGGGCTGGGAACTCGCGGGGCTGGCCTCGGCGCTGCTGATCGCCTTCTTCCACGAGCGGAAAAGGCCGGTGGAACACGCCCTGCGTGCGTTCCTGACCTACCGGGCGTGCGATGTGGGGCTGCCGGCCGCCGTCGTGTGGCTGCACCACACCACCGGCGTGTCCACGGTCACCGGCGTCCTGCGCGACGGAGGGTGGGCGGGTTTCGAGGCGCCCGCGACCACTCAGGACGCGGCCCTGATCGGGATCCTGCTGCTGTGGGCGGCGATGGGGAAGGCCGCGCAGGTGCCCCTCGGGGGATGGCTGCCCCGCGCGATGGAGGGGCCGACGCCGTCGAGCGCCATCTGCTACGGAGCGGTCTCCGTCAGCATGGGCCCGTACCTGCTGCTGCGCACCGAGTCCGTGTGGGCGGGGGCGACGGCGGCGCGGATCGCGGTGGTCGCCGTCGGCGCGCTGACCGCCGTCCACGTCACCCTGTCCGGACGTGTCCAGACGGACATCAAGAGCGCGCTGGCCTACGCCTCGATGACCCAGATCGGAATGATCATGGTCGAGGTCGGGCTGGGACTGCGCTACCTCGCGCTGGCACACCTGGTCGCGCACGCCGTGTCGCGCAGCGCCCAGATCCTGCGCTCGCCCAGCCTGATCCACGACCATCACCACCTGGAGCGGATGACGAACGGGCCGCTACCGCGTACCGGAAAGCATCTGGAGCGCCTGATTCCCCGGGCGGCGCAGGCATGGCTGTACCGGTACGCGCTGGAAAGGGGCTACTTCGACGCCTGGCTGCGGGACTACGCGGTGGGCGGGTTCGTGCGACTGGTCCGGCGGGTCGACTCGCTGGACGATCGCTGGGCGCGGTGGCTGAGCTGTGGCCGAGGGGAGCGGAAGTCATGATCGCACTGGTTCCGCTGCTGGTGGCGGCCGTTCTCCTGGCCGCGTCCTGCGCCGTCGCCAGGACCGTTGACCGGCGGCGCGCGCGCCACGTCGCGGTGGTCTGCGCCACCGCCGCCGCCTTTGTCGCGACGCTGTCCGCCGTGCCGCCCCTGGCGGGCCTGCTCGCCCCGCTCACCGGAGGTCACCTGTGGGGCCTGCTCGTGGTGGTCGTGCCGGACGGTGCCGCCAGGTTCGCGGGCATCCTGACCGGCCTGGCCGGCCTGCTGGTGGTCGCGATGAGCCCGCTCGCCGAACACCCGCCGGCGACCCTGGCCCGGATACTGCGCCTGCTGGCCGCCTCGTCGGGGTTCGGGGCCGTGGGGCAGGGCGGGGCGACGGTCGCGCTGTGGGCGCTCTCGGCCTGGCTGGTCTGGGCCGAACTGCGCCGGCGCGACGACGGGCTCGCCCGCCTGTTCGCCGCCTACCACGTGCCCGGCGTGCTGCTCCTCGGCGCGGGCACCGCGCTGGCGGCGACCGGCCACAAGGAGACGGGGGCGGTACTCGTCGCCCTCGCACTCGTGGTCAGGCTCGCCCTGGTGCCCGCGCACGGCTGGTACCCCAGGTTTGTCGAGCGGGCTCCGATGGGGGTGGTGGTCGCGTTCGGCATCGCACCGCTCGGCATGCTCACCCGGCTCGACCTGCTCTCCGCGTTCCCCGCGCAGGAGGTCGCCTCGCTCGGTGTCCTGACCGCCGTCGCGGCCGCGGTGCTCGCGGTGGTGCAGGACAGGGCGAGGCGGGCGCTGGCCTTCCTCATGATGAGCCAGGGCGGGCTGGTCGTGTTCGGGCTCGGCGGCGACTCACCGATCGCGGTGTCCGGGGCGCTGCTGACCTGGCAGGCGTCGGCCCTGGCCCTGCCGGGATTCGCGATGTCCCTCGCCGCGCTGGAGGCTCGGCGGGGAGCGCTGTCACTGGCGACCCCCGGTGGGAACTTCGCCAGGACCCCGCGCCTGGCCGTCGCGTTCCTGCTGTGCGGCCTCGCGGGCGTCGGTTTCCCGCCGTCCCTCGGATTCGCCGGTGATCACCTGTTGGTCCACGGCTCGGTCACCGGTTTCCCGCCGGCCTGGCCCGTGCTGCTCGGTGTCGTCGGCGTCAACGGGATGACGGTGATGAAATGCTTTCTCACCCTCTTCGCGGGCAGCCGCGCCCACTACGGCGAACGCGACCTCGTCCCGCTCGAGGCCTATGCCCTCACGATCGTCATCGGTACGCTCCTGATCGGTGCCGCCTTCCCGGTGACGTCGGGATCCGTGTGGTTCGGTGGCTCGTAAAGCGCGGCAGGGGGCCGTCCCCCGGTAAGGGGGCCGGTGTGTCGCCGGTCGTCGGGTACTGCCGTCGAAGGTGGGCAGGAGGCTCCCGGCGTCGGCGGACTCAGCTCCAGGGAAGCGCGCCGCGCTCGGACCAGTAGCTCTCCGGGGTTTCCGCCAGTCCGGCGAGCCGCTCGTCGAGCTCATGGTCCCAGCCGGTCTCGACCGCGCCGAGGTTGTCACGCAGTTGCCCGGCCGAGACCGCGCCGCTCAGCACCACCCCGGCCCACGGCCGTGCCAGTACGGCGGCCAGTGCGAGCGCGTCCGGTGTGGTGTCCCGCTCGCGCGCGGCGGCCAGGAGTGCGGCGGGTGCCGCCCGGGCGGTCAGCCGGCCGTTCGCCACGCCCTCCTTGACGATCACGCCCAGCCCCGCCTCGTGCGCCCGCGCGAGTGCCTCACCGGCCGAGCGCTCCAGCAGGTTCCACGTCGACTGCACCGTGTCGAACAGCCCGGCTCCGATCGCCCGGTCGATCGTGTCCGCCTGACGCGGCCCGCTCGTCGACAGACCGATCGCCACTCCCTCGGCCCGCAGCGCGCGCAGCCGGTCGAGCACGTCCTCGTCGTCGAGCACGCCGCTCTCCACGGTCGCCGAGTGGATCTGGTAGAGCGACAGGTGCTCGCCGAGCAGCGCGCGTGTCTGCTCCAACTGGACGCGCAGCCGGTCGGCGGTGAGTTCCTTCACCTCGTGCCGCTCGGCGTCCAGACGCCAGTCGCCGACGTAGGCGTATCCCCACTTCGAACCGATCGTGACCGCTCCCGGGGCGATCCCGCGCTCGCGCAGCCAGCCGGCGAGGAACTCCTCCGCCCGCCCGTAGGAGCGCGCCGTGTCGAGGTAGCGCACCCCCGCCGCCCAGGCGGCGTCGAGTACGGCCCAGGTGCGTGACCGCATCACGGCGATGTCGCGGTCGTCGCCGAGGTCCTCGGCGCGGCCGAGTGTGATGTAGGCGGGACGGCCGAGTGCGGCCAGGCCGAGACCGACAGGTGTCACGGTCAGACCGGTCTGGCCCAGAGGGCGTCGGACCAGCGAGTTCATGACCGCCAATATATCGGCGGCCAGATCCGGGGACGTCGCGTGAGATGCCGCCAGGCCGCTGGCTATATACCGAAATATCTGTATATGCAATTCCCGATAGCCGGCGGGTGTCGTTTGTTGCCGGAGTTGTAGCCAATATCTGCAATATGAGGTTTTTCGCCCATCTTCCTTTAGTTCAAGCAATTTCTGGACTTGTGGCGTTCTGGGATTGAAAGTAGAAAGCAGCGTGGTCGGAAGGGATATGGAGATGTTCCGGCTGGAACGACCTTGGAGGGCGTATGGGGAAGTGGCGGGTCGCGATCGTCGCGGTGCTGGTGCTGTTCGTCCTGGGAGCGGCCGCGCCGCCCCAGGCGCCGGCGGGGAAGTCGTACGAGGTGTGGCTGGTCGACCAGTCCAACACCGACGGGCTCTCCTACGGCGGCGCGGTCAACGTGTACTCCGGCGCTGAGGTCACCCACCGGCTGTCGGCCGCGCGGCCCGTCCACGTCATAGACCTGAGTGGTGCGACCTCGTCCCTCTGCCTGGCGAGCACCGGCAGCGTCCCCGTACGTCCCCACATGATTGTTTTCAACAAGGCCGACACCCACGCCGCGCTCGCCTTCGTCGCCAGCGGTCACGTGGTCGTCTTCGACGCCGCCGCCCGGCAGCCGCTCGCCTGCTTCCTCACCGAGGCCGGAGCGGGAGGGGTCCGGCAGGCCCATGCCCTCTGGCCCACCGAGGACGACAAGTACCTCGTCGTCTCCAACCAGAACGGCAAGAAGCTGGAGCGCATCAGCACCGACTACGTGTCCGGCACCTTCGTCCAGCAGCCGGCCGCGACGATCGACCTGGCCGGATGCACCACCCCGAACGGGATACCGTGCCAGGCACCCCGGCTCCGCCCGGACAACGCGCCGATCTGCCCGTTCATCGCCTCGGACAACGGCCCGGTCTTCGTCAGTCTCCGGGGCGGCGGGATGCTCGTGGTCGACTGGCGCACGACGCCGATGTCGATCGTGGGGGAGTACGACGCGAGCAGGATCCCCGCGAACGGCTGCGGGTTCATCGAGGCCAAGGGGAAGGTCTTCGGGAACGGAGGCGGTGGCACGCCCGACCACCTCGACCAGTTCAGCGTCTTCCGGCTGCCGATGAGCGGTTACTCACCGGCCAACCCGCCGAACACCCCGGCGGTCCAGTCGCTCTTCAACGACGACTCGCCCGACCGCGACGCGCACGGCGTCCTCGCCTCCGACGAGGAGCGCTACGTCTGGGCCGGTGACCGCGCCGCCAATGTCGCCGAGGTCTTCGACGGGGCGACCGGCGCCCATGTCGGCACCGTCGACCTCGTCTCCCGGTTCAGCGCGGACCCGACGGTCGACCTCTTCGCCGTCTCGCCCGACCACGACTGGGCCTTCGCCTCGACGCGAGGGCCGATCCCGCTCTCCGGCGACCCGTACTCCTCCCACGGAACCGACCCGGGAATGCTGATCGTCAAGCTGACCGGAAACGGTAAGAAGGGCGTGGTCAAGGGCCTGATCCCGATCTCCAATGTGGACGCCGGCGGCCTCCAGCGCGCCGACGCCCACGGCATCCGCGTGCGGCGTACGGGCCCCGTCCCGGCGGCAGCTGATTCGGCACCGTAAAGCAGAATCGCTATAGATGTAAATAATTAACACTTCTCTTCTTGTTAGCGATAATTCCCTTCTTTGGTCTGAATATGTCGCTATGTGTTCTTGGCGGGGCGGCTGCTCAGGGCGTGCCCGCGTGGTGACCGCGGGGTTCGGTCTCCGGGAGCGAGGCGGTGCCGGGACTCTCCGCCGCGCACCGGCCACGTGGCCACGCCGGACGTGGTGGTCAGCGGACCGCCGGCCGCTCCGCCTCCTCTTTGGAGATGTCGTACGAGGCCGCGCAGAAGGTGCACTGCATCCCGTACCTCGTCCGCACCGGGAACAGCGGGACGAAGAACAGGCTGAACTTGGTCACCCGCCGCGAGAGCACCTGCGCCGCCGCGTTGCCGCAGTTGCGGCAGACCAGGGTCAGCACCCCGAGCCGGTGGACCACCGTGCGCAAACCGAAGATAAGCATCTCTCACCCCTACCCTGTCCCGGCCGGTCAAGCGCGAGGGGACCCCCGCTACCCCTTGTCGGCCCCCTCGTTGGCGCCGCGGATGAAGTAACGCTGGAAGATCACGAAGATGATCGCGACCGGGATGGTGGCCAGCACCGCCGCGCCGAGTTTGAGCGGATACTGGGTGCCGACCCCGAGGGAGCCGCTGACCAGGTCGGCCAGGCCGCGCGGCAGCGTGAAGAGGCTGGGATCCTGGACGGCCACCAGGGTGTGCGGGAACTCGTTCCAGCTGCTCTGGAAGGAGATGATCGTCAGGGTGATGACGGCGGGGCGCCCCATCGGCAGCACCACCGACCAGAAGATGCGGAAACGGCCGGCCCCGTCGATCCGCGCGGCCTCCTCCACGCTCACCGGGATCGACTCGAAGAACTGCTTCATGATGAACACGCCGGCCGCGTCCGCGATCACCGGCAGGATCAGCGCGGTGTAGCTGTCGTAGATGCCGAGCTGGTTCAGCACGAGGAACTTCGGGATGAACAGCACCACCCCCGGAACCGCGATGATCGCGACGATCGCCGAGAAGAGCGCCTGGCGCCCGCGGAAGCGCAGCCGGGCGAGTGCGTACCCGGCCAGGGAGTCGAGGAATACCCGGCCGACGGTGATGACGACGGTCACCAGCACCGAGTTGCCCAGCCACAACGGCATGCCGGTTTCGGCGAACACGCGCTCGAAGCCGGCCAGCGTCACCGGGTCGGGGATCGGCGAGAGCGGGCTGGCCGCGGCGTCGGGCTCGGTCTTGAACGAGTTGGCGACCTGGATGACGAACGGGTAGAGGAAGACCAGCGAGAAGAAGACCAGGACGGCGTACCCGCCGAAGGTGGAGACCAGTGAGCGGATCCCGCCCGGCCGCTCCTGACGGACGGGGACGAGGCGGTTCTTGGCCGTGGACATCATGCCCTCCTCTGGCGCGGCGTGCGGCGTTTCGCGTTCCCGCCGTCCTTGTCGCGCATGACCCATCGCTGGAACGCCGCCAGCACCACGATGAGCACGAACAGGACGAACGAGATGGCCGCGCCGGAGCCGTAGTCCAGCTCCTTGAAGGCCGTCTGGTACGACAGGAAGGCCGGGGTCAGGGTGGTTTTCGCGGGTTTGCCCTGGCTCATCACGTACACCTGGTCGAAGACCTGCCAGGTGGCGATCAGGCCGAGGGTCAGCACGAGGAACAGGGTGGGCTTGAGCATCGGCAGCGTCACGTGGCGCAGGCGCTGGCGTGGGGTGGCGCCGTCCAGCATGCTCGCCTCCTCCAGGGTCACCGGGATGTCCTGGAGCGCGGCGAGGAACATCAGCATGAACGTTCCCGAGGTGGTCCAGACGACCAGGATGATGATCGTGCACATGGCCACGCTGGGGCCGGACAGCCAGTCCCACCACGACAGCCCGAACGGGCCGCCGCCGGTCAGCGCCTCGGGGGGCGCCTCGGGATCGACCAGGCCGACGGAGCCCAGCAGCAGGTGCAGCACGCCCCGCGCGTCCGAGAACCACGGGGGTCCGTCGACGCCGACGATCGCGAGCAGCCTGTTGACCGCGCCGGAGTTGCTGAAGATGAACAGGAACAGGACGCTGATCGCCACCGAGCTGGTCACCGACGGGAAGAAGAACGCGGTGCGGAAGAAGGTCTTGCCCTTGAGGAGCCGGCGGTTGACGATCAGCGCCAGGCCGAGCGCCAGGACCGTCTGGGCGGGCACCACGATCAGCACGTAGTAGAAGTTGTTGCGCAGGCTCGTCATGAAGTTCAGGCGGCCCAGGTCGTCCTGGGTGAACAGGGCGGTGTAGTTGTCCACGCCGACGAACGGCACCTGCGCGCGGAACGGGCTGCCCTGGCCGTTCCAGTCGGTGAAACTCACCCACAGTGCCATCAGGATCGGCAGCAGCATGAACAGGGTGAGGATCACCACCACCGGCGCCACGAAGAGCCAGCCCGCGATGTTCTCCCTGGTCCTGTCGCCAAGGCGGCGCGCGGGCCGCCGCGTGGTGGTCGTTGTCTCGGCCACGTCAGTCTCCCTTACATCCGGTGCGCGGTCCCGGTCCGGGGCGGGCCGGGACCGCGCACCGGTCTGACTCAGTTGCCGAGCGCGGCCTTGGTGTTCTTCTGCAGGTTCGCCAGGATCTTCTCGGGGTCGCCCGCGGGCAGCTGCTGGATGGAGGTGTCGAAGTCGGCCAGCACGCTGTCCATCTTGGGGGCGTTGACCGGCCCCTGGGCGTACTCGGCGCCGTCGACGAACGGGGCGTCCTCGGGGAAGGCCTGGACGAAGGCCTCCTTGGCCGACTGGCGCGAGGGCATCACGCCGAACGCCTTGGCGAAGGCCATCTGCTGGTCGGCCTTGGTCATCGCCTCGACGAAGGCGATCGCCTGCTCCTTGTGCTTGCTCTTGGCCGCGATGCCCCAGCAGGTGGTGAAGGACAGGGTGCCCTTGCCCTTGGGGCCGGCCGGCAGCTCGTGGGCACTGTACTTGACGTCCGGGTAGTCGGCCTTCATCGCGCCCTTGATCCAGTTGCCCTCGATGGTCATCACGGCCTTGGCCTTGCCGAACGCCTCACCGCCCCAGCCCGCGTCCACCTGCTTGGGGAACCGGGCGAGCCCGTCCTTCAGCAGGCCCTGCACGTAGCTCAGGCCCGCGGCGTTCTCCGGGCTGTCGGCGATCGCCTGCTTGCCGTCGGGGCTGACGATCCAGCCGCCGGCCTCCACCATGAACGCGCCGACCCGGTCACGGGTGTCGCCGATGACCAGCGGGGTGACGTCCGGCTGCTTGTCCTTGAGCTTCCTGGAGACCGCGGTGAGCTGCTCCCAGCTGGTCGGCACGTCGGCGTCGGTGAGCCCGGCCTTCTTCCACAGGTCGGCGTTGACGATCAGCGCCAGCGTGGAGAAGTCCTTGGGCGCGCAGTAGAAGGTGCCGTTGTAGGTGAACGTCTCGCGCAGGCCGGGGTAGAAGTCGGCGGAGTCGGAGATCTTGTCCGCGTACGGCTCCAGCGCCCCGACGCTCGCGTAGTCGGCGAAGCGCGCGGCGTCGACGTAGAACACGTCCGGCGGGTTGCTCCCGGCGAAGGCCTGGCCGAGCTGCTGGGTCAGGTCCTGGGCGGGGGTGATCGTCGCGGTGCTGCCCGAGGACGCCGACCACGTCTGGGCGGCCGCGCGCAGCGCGTTCGTCTCCGCGTCGCCGGAGGAGCCGATGAGCACCTGCAGGCTGGCGGGCCCGCTGCTCTGCGGGGCGCTGCTCTGGTCGGCGGAGTCGTCGAAACCGCTGCCGCAGGCGGCCGAGGCCGCCAGGGTGCCCACGGCGAGCGCGGCGAGTGCCGCGGTACGGAGGTTGTGCTGCTTGATCGGCTGTTTCATCGTGCCTTTCCAATCTTCCTGGGGGGTGATCTGAAGGAGAGCCGGGTGGTCACGCGGTCATGACGACTGCCGGAGGACCAGAGACGGCTGGAGCAGTACGTGCGTGCGGGGCCCACCGGCCTCGGGGTCGTCGGGGGAGGGCGGGTCGAACAACCGGGTGAGCAGGCCGACGCAGCCGGCCGCGGCCTCGGCCAGCGGCTGGCTGACGCTGCTGAGCCCCACCGCCTTCGCCACCGGCGTGTCGTCGAAACCGATCACGCGGACCGGGAGGCCCTCCTCGCCACCGGCCTGTCCCGCGACCGTGAGACGTCCCTCGGCCGTCAGCCGTCCCGAGGCGGTCAGCTGCCCCGAGGCGGTGAGGGAGCGGACGGCGTGCAGCGCGCCCAGGGCGAGCGAGTCGCTGGCGCAGACCAGCGCGGTGATCGGCTGCTCGGCGCGCAGCAGGTCGCGGGCCGCCTTCTCGCCGTCGGCCACCCCGTCGTCCGTGGCCTGGTCCAGGCCGGCCGGGTCGATCCCGGCGCCGACGAGGGCCCTGGTCCAGCCGGACCTGCGGTCGTCGCCCACGCCGGAGCCGGGCGGCCAGCCGAGGAACCCGATCCGCCGGTGACCCGCGTCGAGCAGGTGACGGGTGGCCGCCGCGGTGCCGGCCGCACCGTCCACGTCGACCCAGGGGTGCTCCGGATCGCCGGCCGCCTCCCCGCCGGAAGCACCACCCGCGTTTCCCCATGGCCGCCCGAACGTGACGAACGGCAGCCGCCGCTCGCGCAGCCACGCGGGGCGGCCGTCGCCGTGGTAGGTGCTGGTGAGCACGAAGGCGTCCGGCTCGTGACTTCCGACCAGGTCGTCGAAGGTGTCGATCTCCGATCGCTCGTCGCCCGCCGCGTAGAGCAGGATCCGGTATCCGGCTCGGGCCGCCGAGGCGGTCAGCCCGTGCAGGAACCGGTCCAGGACCGAGCCGTTGATCCCGTCCCGGTCCGGCTCGATGCGCGTGGCGATCAGCCGCGAGCGGCCGGTCCGCATCTGCCGTGCGGCCTGGCTGGCCCGGTAGCCGAGCGTCTCGATGGCCTCCCGCACCCGGTCGCGGGTCTCCTCGCGGACCAGTTCGGGGCTGTTGAGCACGTTCGACACCGTCTGGCGCGATACCCCGGCACGGCGTGCGACATCGGTAATCGTCACCTTTGTAGCCATATGCACCTTTCTGAGGGTTTGAACGTTCAAGAGGGGATGAGGCATGATTGGATCGTTCAAGTAAACGGAGTGTAATGGTTGGATCGTTCAAGTAAAGAGAGTGTTTCGCAATGTGCACCCACCGGCCGTCGTCTGTCAAGACGTCACCGGCTCGACACGATCTCAGGGAGTCAGTCGTGTTCGACGACGCCTCATCCCCTACCCCCCAGGCGGTCACGGTGGCCGATTCCACCGCGGCCTACCGCCTCCAGCCCCTGCTGCACGACCTCGTCAGCACCGTGCTGGCGCCGACCGTCGCGCTGAGCGGCGGCGACGGGCAGATCCGCCCGGCCGGTGTCCAGGGCGTGTTCCACGCGGACTCCCGCGCCCTGTCGCAGGCCACCCTGACGATCGACGGCCGGGAGCCCGAGGCCGTCGGCCATGCCCCCCAGGGGGTGGGCGCCACCAGGTTCGTCACGCTGGCCCGATGGCTGGGTGATCCCGTCCCCGATCCCACTGTACGGATCGAGCGATTCCGGCAGGTCGTACCGGGGGGCATGGAGGAACGTGTCGAGATCGTCTCCAGTGCCACCGTCCCCGTCGCCGCCGTCGTGAGCCTGGAGCTGGGCTGCGACTTCGCCCCCATCGAGGTGGTGAAGTCCGGCGGTGACACCGTGGAGGCCGTGGCCGAGTGCACCGCTCCCGGTGAGATCTCCTGGAACTCCGGCGGCGTCCGGGTCGTGGTGACCGGTACGGGCGCGCGGGCCGAGTCCGCCGGGTACGCGCGCACGGGTTTCCTGCGCTGGCCGGTCGAGCTGGCGCCCCGCGGCCGGATCACCCTGTCCTGGAGGGTCGAGGTGCGCGACCCCCAGGCCGTGGTGACCGCGCCCGATCGCCCCGCCGAGTGGGCGGTGGGGGAGGGGGCGCCCCGGGTCGTCGCCGCCGACCACCGGCTGAGCAGGCTCTTCGAGCAGTCCATGGACGACCTGCGCTCGCTGCGGCTGGCCGAGACCGCCGCCCCCGGCGACGCCTTCCTCGGCGCGGGAGTGCCCTGGTTCCTCACCCTCTTCGGGCGTGACGGCATCTGGGCCGCCCGGATGCTGCTGCCACTCGGTACGGAGCTGGCCATGGGCACCCTCCGGGTGCTGGCCCGCAGGCAGGGAACCAAGATCGACCCCGGTTCCGGCGAAGCCCCCGGGAAGATCATGCACGAGCTGCGCCGGCACGAGTTCGCGGTCGAGGGCAACGGACTGCACCTGCCCGCCGCCTACTACGGCACGATCGACGCCACGCCGCTGTGGATCAGCCTGCTGCACGACGCCTGGCGCTGGGGCGCGCCCACCGGGGAGATCGCCGCGCTGCTGCCCCACCTGGAGGCGGCTCTGGGCTGGCTCGGCGGGCACGCCGACCCCGACGGGGACGGTTTCATCGAGTACGTCGACACCAGCGGCCGGGGTCTGGCCAACCAGGGCTGGAAGGACTCCGGCGACGCGCTGCGCTTCCATGACGGACGCCAGGCCCAGCCGCCGATCGCCCTGGTCGAGGTGCAGGGCTACGCCCACCAGGCGGCCCGGCAGGGCGCCGACCTGCTGGAGGCGTTCGGCCGCCCGGGAGCCGCCCGCTGGCGCGAGCACGCCGCGGCGCTGGCCGAGCGCTTCCGGGCCCGGTTCTGGGTGGAGGGGCCACGGGGCAGCTTCCCCGCACTGGCACTGGACCGGGACAAGCGCCCGGTCGACGCGCTGACCAGCAACATCGGCCATCTGCTCGGCACCGGCCTGCTCACCGGGGCCGAGGAGGCCGGGATCGCCGACCTCCTCGTCTCCCCGGAGATGGCCGGTGGCTTCGGCCTGCGGACGATGTCGGCGGACGCCGGCGGCTTCAGCCCGCTGTCCTACCACTGCGGGTCGATCTGGGCGCACGACACGGCGATCGTGGTCGCCGGGCTGGCCCGCGCCGGGTTCGCCGAGCACGCGGCGACCCTCGCGGAGGGGCTGCTCGCGGCCGGAGAGACGTTCGGCTACCGGCTGCCGGAGCTGTTCGGCGGCGACGACCGGGCGCTGCTCGGGCGTCCGGTGGCCTATCCGGCCGCCTGCCGCCCGCAGGCGTGGTCGGCCGCCGCCGCGGTGACCCTCGTGCACGCAGCCCATGCATCCGGCCTGGTGCAGCCGCGCGCCGGCCCTGATCAGGTCGAGGGTGGCCCCCATGCGGGTGAGGTCGGCG
>NZ_JBEOZN010000125.1:0-28248 GCF_040298085.1 Streptosporangium sp. NPDC001681
GGTGCTGGCCCCCGGCGGCTACCAGGGTGAGGACGCCGACGTGCTCGCCCGCTACGTGCTGACCCGTCAGAACGCCCAGCAGGCCTGCGGCGCGCTGATGGACCGGATAGAGAAGGACCAGGACCGGGTCACCGGTGACTACTCCGACTTCTGGGACCGGCGCAACTACCTCAACGACGTGCGCAAGGTCCGCGCGGCGGTCTTCCTGGTGCACGGCCTCAACGACTGGAACGTCAAGACCAAGCAGGCCGTCCAGTGGTGGGACGCCCTCGCGAAGCGGAACGTGCCCCGCAAGATCTGGCTCCACCAGGGCGCGCACTTCAACCCGTTCTCCTTCGCCGGGCGCAACGCCGAGTGGCTGCGCCAGCTCCACCGCTGGTTCGACTTCCACCTGTACGGCCTGCGCAACGGCATCATGGACGAGCCGCAGGCGGACGTGGAGTCGGGTCCGGGGCAGTGGGCGCAGCACGCCTCGTGGCCGCTGCCGGGCACCCGCGACGTACGGCTCCAGCTGGCCGCCGGGCAGGACGGCCGCAACGGCACCCTGGGCGCCGACCGTCCCCGAGGCCGCGCCGTCGTCGAGTCCTTCGTCGACCAGAGCACCCGCGGTGCCGATCAGCTCGTCGAGAACACCGAGGGCACCGACCCCAACCGCCTGGCCTACCTGTCGAGTCCGCTGGCCCGCGACGCGCGCCTGTCCGGCACCCCGGAGGTCTCGGTGCGGGCCGCGTTCAAGGGCGGGCGCTCGCCATACCTGACGGCGCTGCTCGTCGACTACGGCACCGACGCCCGCGCCTACGGCGACGTCGCCTACGGTGCCACCCAGGTCTGCTACGGCCAGGGCGTGCCCGGCGACACCGGTTGCGCCCGGCTGGCCGAGCACGTCACGGTGACCGCCCCCTACAAGATCATCACAAGGGGCTGGCTGGACGTCCGTAACCGCGACTCCGCGGCCAGGACCGAACTGCTGCGCGAGGACCGCTTCTACGACTTCCGCTTCGACCTCCAGCCCGGCGACTACGTCGTCAAGGCCGGTCACCGGATCGGCGTCGTGCTCATCTCCACGGACCGCGACTTCACGCTGCGCCTGCCCCCGGGCACCGCCGTCTCGGTCGACCCCCGCGCCAGCTCGGTCACCCTTCCCCTCGTCGGCGGCCGCTCCGCCCTCTAGGGTCACGGCCTCGATCCGGATGAGCGGGCACGTTCCCGGCGTACCTGCTCATCCGGATCGGGGAAGCCGTCGCTCCTGGCGGGCCGTCGTGTCCATCGAGCGTCCCGGGTGGGGGGAGGGGGCGGGGCCCGTCTGAGGGATGACCCTGGCATGTCCCTGACATCGGCTCGCGGGTCTGCCGCCGGGCCCGGCCAGGGCCTAGCGTTGAGGGCATGGGACGAATTCTTCTGATCGTGGCGGCCGTGGTGATCGCCTTCATCTTGCTGGGCTCGGTTCTGGGCTTCCTGTTCACGCTCCTCAAGTGGGCTCTGATCATCGGCCTGGTGGGCGTGGTGGTCATGTTCGCGAGCAGGCTCTTCCGCTCCTCGAACGTGCGCGACTGACCGACGCCCGGTGAGCCCGGCGGCCGCCCACCGGCACCCCGTGTCGCCGGTGGGCGGGCGGACGTCTCTGGTCAGTCCTGGGGCACCTGCTTCAGTTGGAGCTCGTCGAGCAGGGCCCGGGTCGCGGCGGTCACCGCGTCCACGGCCCTTTCGAAGGCCTCGGCGTTGCGCGCCGAGGGGGAGCGGAAACCCGACACCTTGCGGACGTACTGGAGCGCGGCGGCTCGTACGTCGTCGTCGGTCACGTCGCTGGCGTAGGGCTCACGGAGAGTCTTGATGCTGCGGCACATGACAGGACGGTACTCCGTCCCGTGCTTCTCCCGGTCCCGCCCGGCCATCCCGGCCGCGGGCCGCACCGTCACCGGGCCGGGCCAGGCCGAGTCAGGTCGCCGGCAGACCGTCACGCTCCCCCTGGACCGCGTCGGCGGCCAGCACGGCGTCGAGGAGGCCGGGAAAGAGCGTGTCGAGGTCGTGGCGGCGTAGCGCGTTCATCTTGGCGGTCCCTTGGTAGACCTGGCTGATCACACCCGCCTCGCGCAGCACCCGGAAGTGATGTGTGGTGGTCGATTTGGTGATCTCCAGCTCGATCGCCGAGCAGGGGGCACCCTCCCCCTCCCCCAGTCGCCGCAGGAAGCGTACGATCCGCAGGCGCATCGGGTCGGACAGCGCGTGCAGCACGCCCTCCAGCCGGATCTCCTGGCAGGCGGGGTGCGCCAGAGCCCTGACGGACGAGGTCGACACGGCGGCTCCCTTCCTGGAGATCGGTCCGATTGTACGAAAGGAATCGTAGTTTGACATCTATCGTAGTACGTCGATTATCGTACTAGAGGGTTGCCGGAGCACCGCCGGACGCCTCCGGAGAACGCGATCCCCCGAAGAAGGAGTACGGCAGTGAGTGTCCTGTTCGAGCCCGTGACATTGCGGAACCTCACCATCCCCAACCGGATCTGGATGGCCCCGATGTGCCAGTACTCCGCGGCGGTCGAGGGGCCCGACCAGGGGGCGCCGACCGACTGGCACCTGTCCCACCTGGCCGCTCGCGCGGTGGGCGGTGCCGGTCTCATCCTGGCCGAGGCCACCGCCGTCTCGCCGGAGGGCCGCATCAGCCCGGCGGACCTCGGACTCTGGAACGACCGCCAGCGGGAGGCGTTCACCCGTGTCACCCGCTTCCTGCGGGAACACGGCGCGGTGCCCGGCATCCAGCTCGCGCACGCCGGGCGCAAGGCCTCGGTCCGCCGTACCTGGGAGGGCGGTGGGCCCACCGGTCCAGGCGAGCACGGCTGGCAGCCGGTCGCGCCGAGCCCGGTCCCCTTCAACGACGGCCACCCCACCCCCGCGGAGCTGAGCGTCGGTGACATCGACCGGCTGGTGGGCGACTTCGCCGCGGCGGCGCGGCGGGCACTGGCCGCGGGCTTCCAGGTGGCCGAGATCCACGGCGCGCACGGCTACCTCATCGCCGAGTTCCTGTCGCCCTTCAGCAACCGCCGCACCGACGCGTACGGCGGCTCGTACGACAACCGCACCCGGTTCGCGCTCCGGGTCGTCGACGCGGTACGCGAGGTCTGGCCGGACGAGCTTCCCCTGTTCTTCCGCATCTCGGCCACGGACTGGCTGGCCGAGGATCCACGGGACGACCGTGAGGGCTGGAGCGCCGACGACACGGTCCGTTTCGCCAAGGACCTGCTCGCCCACGGTGTCGACCTGCTCGACGTCTCGACCGGGGGCAACGTCGCCGGCGCGCGCATTCCCACGGGCCCCGGCTACCAGGTGCCGTTCGCGGCGAAGGTGAAGGCCGAGACCGACCTGCCGGTGAGCGCGGTCGGAGAGATCACCCGGCCCCGGCAGGCTGAGGAGATCATCGCCTCCGGTCAGGCCGACGCCGTCATGCTCGGCCGCGAGCTGCTCCGCGACCCGTACTGGCCGAACCACGCCGCCCGCGAGCTCGGCGCAGCCGAAGGCCGCTGGCCCGACCAGTACCATCGCGCGGTCTGAGGCTCCGTCAGCCTTCACCCCGCGGGTCTCTCCCGAAGGAAGGGACGCGCGGGTGGAGACGGCCGGGGAAGGATTCAGCGGACCGGCCCGCCAGGGGGCGCACCCCCGGGGGTCGAGCGGGCCGGTCCGGGATCATGGGATGGCGCGGCGCAGGGCCAGTGCGTCCTGGCGGACCTTCGCGGGGGTCTGGCCGTCGATGAGCAGGCGGCGCATCAGGGCCGCGACCTCGCCCATGGTGTCCGGGCCGAAGCCGCGGCGGGTCACCTCCTGGGTGCCGATCCGCAGGCCCCGCCTGGGCTCCTCGGCAGGCCGGCCGGGCAGGCCGATGCCGCTGAGGTAGACGCCCCCCTCGGCCAGCAACCGGGCGGCCTCGTCCCCGCCGCCGAACGCGCCCGCGTCCACCGCCACATGGTGCGAGGCGGTCCAGCCCCGATGGGCGGCGATCACGGTGAAGCCCTCGCGGTCCAGCGCGGCGGCCAGCGCCCCGGCGTTGGCGATGCAGCGGTCGGCGTACCCGGAACCGCCCTCGGCGTGCTCCGCGGCGACGACGGCCAGCGGGGCCAGGCGGGAGGCGTCGTAGTTCGCGGTCAGGCCGGGGTAGGCCGCCGCCGCCACCTGTCGGGCGAGATCCTCGTCGCGGGTCACGACGGCCGCGCCAGGTGGCCCGCCGAAGGACTTGTAGGTGGACATGGTCATCAGGTGCGCGCCCTCGTCCAGCGGCCGCTGGAACCGGCCGCCCGCGATCAGTCCCGCCACGTGCGAGGCGTCATAGAGCAGCAGGGCGCCCACCTCGTCGCACGCCGCCCGCACCCGCGCCACGTCGTGGGGGAACAGCATCAGGCTCGCCCCGAGCACCACCAGCGCGGGCCGCCTCTCGCGCAGGAACGCCGGGAGGGCCGCGTGGTCGACGTCGAGCCGTCCGGCGTCGTAGGGCAGGTCGACGACCCGCAGGCCACGGATCCCGGCGGCGCCCTGGGCGTGGTGGCTGGTGTGGCCCCCGGCGGCCTGAGGCAGCACCGCGATCGTGTCGCCGGGGCCGGCGAACGCGCTGTAGCAGGCGAGGTTGGCCAGTGTGGCGCTCTGCAGCCGCACCTCGGCGAACTCGCCGCCCATCAGCGCCGCGATCTGGAGCGGGACCAGCACCTCCAGCACGTCCAGCTCCTCCAGGCCGGTCTGGCGTTTGTCCCCCGGCCAGCCCATCGAAGGCCGGCAGCCCAGGGAGATCTCATGGGCGGCCCTGGCGCGCTCGCTCATCGTGTTGGTGCCCGCGTACAGGACCACACCGTCCTCGTCGAGGCGGCCGCGGTGCTCGGCCAGCACCGCGTCGACCAGCCTGGTCACCGACTCCAGGCTCAGCCCCGACACCTCGGCCTCGAGCTCGGCCAGGCGCGGCTGTGCCTGGGGCGGTGCCCACGGGGCGACGCGGCTGCGCTCCTGCACGAAGCTCCTTTCACAGGGCTGTCAGGCGGCTCTCACGAGGTGGACCCCTCCAAAACGAATACTGTGACGCTACGGCCAGTGCCGGGGGGAGTCATCGTTCCGCCAGCGGAGATCCTTCCTACATCTGTAGGATTGGAACGTGATCGCGGATGATGTTCAGGACCTGCTGGAGGCGCTGGCCGCGAGCGTGGGCAGGGGCATGTCCGTCGACGACCTGGAGGGGCGGGTCGTCGCGCACAGCGCCCATCACGGGGAGGTCGACCAGGTCAGGGCCCGCGCCATTCTGTCACGGTCGGTTCCCGCGGCGGTGGGGGCCTGGCAGGAGAAGCACGGGGTGGCCTCGACCCGAGAGCCGGTCAGGGTTCCGGAGAATCCCTCACTGGGCATGGCGGCCCGGCTCTGCGTGCCCCTGCTCCACCAGGACCGCCGGGTCGGCTACCTGTGGATCATCGAGGGCCCGGGGCCGTTGAACCCGCAGGAGCAGGGCCGGGCCGTGCGTGACGCCGCCGCGATCGCGGCCCTGCTGGACGACGGCGGCAGCTCCCACACCCTGAGCCTCCTGCTCACCGGAGAGATCGGTGTGCGGCGTGCGGCCGGCGTGCTCGGGGAGGGGCCGCTGCGCGTCCTGGCGCTGCGGGGCGACCCGGCCTCCCTGCGTGAGGCGGTCGGCGCGGAGCTGGCCAGGACGCGCCGGCCGCCGGCCTTCACGATCCTGGACCGGCACGCCGTGCTGCTGCTCAACCGTGGCGAGGACGCGACGGCGCTGGGGGAGCGGCTGGCCGCGCGGGCCCGCACGGGCGCCGGGGTCAGCGCACCGCACCCGGGGCTTGAGTCAGCCGTACGGGCACATGAGGAGGCGCTCACCGCGGCCAGGGCGGCGGCGGCGGAACCGGCGCTGCGGCCGGTCGCCCACTGGCCGGACCTGGGCGTCTACCGGCTGCTCGCCGAGCCGGTCGCCGGTACTCCCGGTACTCCCGGCACGCTCGGCGGTCCGCTTGACGCTCTGCGGGAGCATCCGGCACTCCTGGTCACCCTGGAGACCTACCTGGACAGCGGGGGAGACGCCCAGGAGACCGCCCGGCTGCTCCACCTGCACCGCACCAGCCTCTATTACCGCCTCACCAGAATCGAGCAGCTGGCCGGCCGCAACCTCAAGAACGGAACCCACAGGTTAGAACTTCATCTCGCGCTGAAGCTCGGTCGCTGGAATGCGGTGTAACGGCCGGACAATCCGGGCACAGCTCTGCGATGCCGCAGTTGATCAGCGAGATCATGACCGTCGTCATCGTGCTCACGCTCATCCCGCTGTCGTTGGTCATCGTGTCGGTGGTCGTCCTCGTCGCACTCGCGGCGTTGGCTCTGGCGACACCACGGGAGCAGGATGGAGGAACGACTTCCCGGAGGTAGACGATGCGGCAGCTCAGCGCGGTGGACACGCAGTTCCTGAATTTCGAGACCTCGACGAACGTCGCGAACATCGGAGGGCTCGCGATCCTGTCGGGCAGGCTGTCGCGGAGCGACCTGGTGTCGCTGCTTGCCCGGCGGCTCCACCTGGCCGCGCCCTTCCGCAGGCGACTCCTCTCCGTCCCGTTCGGCCTGGACCATCCGTACTGGACCGAGGACTCCAGGATCGACCTCGACTACCACGTGCGCGAGATCGCGCTGCCCGGACCGGGCAGCGACGAGCAGCTGGGTGAGCAGGTGGCCAGGCTGCACGCCCGCTGCCTCGACCGGCGGCGGCCGCTCTGGGAGATGTATCTGATCCACGGTCTGGCCGGCGACCGTACGGCCCTCTACACGAAGGTCCACCACGCCGCGGTCGACGGCGTCACCGGCGCCGACGTGCTGGCCAGCCTGCTGGACACCTCCCCCGAGCCCGCCGAGGTCGAGATGGCGCCCGCGGCCGAGCCCGAGGAGCGGATCGACACGCGGGAGATGGTCACCAGGGGGATCGTCAAGGCGGTGGTCAACCCGGCCAACACGGTGCGGTTCCTGCTCAACGCCGTCCCGCACCTGGACGAGATCCCCCTGATCTCCCAGGTGCCCGGGGCCGGGCTGGTCTCGCGGCTCACCCGGCAGCTGGCCAACCGCCTGTCGGGTACCGCGGAGGTGCCCGACATGCCGCGGATGGCCGTCCCACGTACCCCCTTCAGCGGCAGGATCAGCGCGCACCGCAGGTTCGCCTACGCCGCCCTGCCGCTGGAGGACGTCAAGCTGGTCAAGAACGCCCTCGGCGTCACGGTGAACGACGTGGTGATGGCCCTGTGCGCCGGGGCGTTGCGCCAGTGGCTGATCAAGCACGACGCGCTGCCCGAGCAGCCTCTCGTCGCGGGGGTGCCGTTCTCGCTCCGCGTCCCCGGTGACCGGCGCGCGGGCAACCAGGTCACCATCATGATCACCACACTGGCGACGCAGGTGGCCGACCCACTGGAACGGCTGCTGGCGGTACGTGACGCGATGCGGCTGATCAAGGATCGCTCGTCGCTGGCGCCGGCCAGCTGGATTCAGGAGCTCAGCGACATAATGCCCTCCGCGCTGACCGGCCTGGCCTCCCGGGCGGCCTTCAACCTCTTCGCTGACAGCGCGGGCCCGATCAACGTGATGATCTCCAACGTGCCCGGCCCGCAACTCCCCCTCTATGTGAGCGGTGCCCGGCTGCTGTCGTACTACCCCGTCTCGGTGGTGACCGACGCCAGTGGCGGCCTCAACATCACGGTCTTCTCCTACGACGGCTCACTTGACGTCGGCGTGATCGCCTGCCGTGAGATGGTTCCCGATGTCTGGGCCGTCACCGACTATCTCAGAGACGCCCTGCTGGAACTGAAGCTCCTCGCTGAGCAGCAGTGACAGGCCGGGCGCGCCCTTGACGAAGCGCAGGGTCTTCTCCAGGCAGACGATCGAGCCCCGCTCGTGCCTGTTGACGAAACGGATGTCGTCGGCCAGGGCGCGCATGATCAGCAGGCCCCGGCCTTGTTCGGAGGTGGGGGCGGGGAAGGCGGGGCCCGAGAAGTCGAAGCCGTCGCCGGCGTCCACCACCTTGATCACGCAACGGTCCCTGGACAGCTCGGTGCTGACCATGTAGTCGTCACTGGGGGTGGCGTGCTTGACGGCGTTGGAACACGCCTCCGAGAGCATGAGCTGGATGTCCTCGCGGATCTGGGACACCACGCCAAGGGCGCGGAGCGAGGCGTCGAGAAGTTGCCTGATCACGGGAACGCTGGCGGCGTCACGCGGCAGACGCAACGCGATAGTGGCCTCCACGGTGTCCTCCTTTCGCAGCCGGTCACCTAAAGGCTTGCCCGGCACGCTCCGTCCTAACCGGAGATGGTTGATCGTGACTCCGGATATCGGAAAGGCGCGGCAAAGTTCGGTGCATGAAAAAATGTGGCACGGCAGCAGGACAGCCGGTCCGCCTGAGGCGGACCGGCTGTCCTGCGACTCTTCGCCTCAGCCCGAGAACGCGTCGATCGCGGCCTGGCAGAAGGCCTTGAGGTCGTCGGGCCTGCGGCTGGTGATCAGCGTGTTCGGACCCGAGGTGCAGATCACGACCTCGTGGTCCTCCCAGTTCGCACCGGCGTTGCGCAGGTCGGTCGCGAGGCTCGGCCAGGACGTGACCTTGCGCCCGCGTACCACGTCCGCCTCGATCAGCGTCCAGGGCGCGTGGCAGATGGCCGCGACGGGCTTGCCCGCGTCGAAGAAGCCCTTCGCGAAGCCGACCGCCTCGGGCACGGTACGCAGCAGGTCGGGATTGGCGACGCCGCCCGGCAGCACCAGCCCGTCGAAGTCGGCGGCGGAGACCTCCTCGACCGTCGCGTCCACGGGGAACCGGTCGGCCCTGTCGAGGTGGTTGAACGCCTGGACCTGACCCCGCTCGGTGGAGATGAGCCTTGGGGTGGCCCCAGCCCGCTTGACGGCGTTCCACGGCTCGGTGAGCTCGACCTGCTCGATGCCCTCCGGGGCCACGAGGAAAGCGATCGTCTTGGCGTTCGGCATGTCGTCCCCTTTGTGACGTGCGGTGATGTCTTCAGGGGGGCGTCATGCCCGGGGTTCCGGAATCTATGCGAGAGCTACTGATTCCAGGACGAACCTTGCGACGGCGGAGGCCGGAGCCGATGAGCCGGGTGATGAGCTCGCGCGAGGAGACGGCCTCCGCGCCCAGCGCGACGGCCCGCTCGTAGAAGGTCTCGGGAACGTCGTAGTGGTCGCGGTCGAACGCCTGGGGCGGCACGCCCAGCAGCTCCGCGAAGGCGTGCAGTTCCCCGGTCGAGCTGTCGCTGACCAGGTGCGACCAGAACAGAGCGTGTGGACCCGGCCAGTTGGGCGGGTCGATGAGCACGCTCACCGCCGGGCGAGGTCGAGCGCGACCTCCAGGGCGGCGGCCCGGCGCTCCTCGTCGGAGATCGTCTCGTCCCTGAGGATGATCCACGCGGCGTGCAGCGCGAACAGGGCCATCGAGTTTTTCAGCCGGGTGGCGGTGGGATCGTCCGGCTCGACGAGGAAGGTGAGCAGGTCCAGCATCCGGTGGCGGGTCTTCTCCATCGTCGGATGGTTCTTGAGCGAGGTCTGGTTGCGCTCGAAGAACCGCATGATCTCGTGGTGCCGGCCCCGGTGCAGGTCGTCGGAGTAACGGCGGAGCAGTTCGCGGCGCGTCTCCTCGGTGCGCGGCTGGGACGAGGCCCAGGCGATCAGCTCCTCGACCGCGCGCACCCGGTCCTCGGCCAGGCTGGCGACGATGTCGTCCTTGTTTTTGAAGTGGTAGTAGAGAGCCGCCTTGGTCACGCCGAGGGCCTCGGCTATCTCGCGAAGCGAGGTGGCCTCGTAGCCCTGCTCGACGAAAAGAGTCAGGGCGACGTCCTGAATACGCGTCCGGGTATCGGCGTGTTCCCTCATGGTTCCCTTACCGAGAAATCAGCTTGACGGCCGGCAAGTAAGCGGCCTACATTTCCAGCATATCCGACACTAGCCGGTCGGCAAGTAAGCAAGATCTCTTCTAGGGGGGCGAAGTGAAGGAGACCGCGGCCTTACCGGCGCGGCGCCGTGAGGTCATGGTAGTGCTACCGGGCCTGATGCTCGCGATGGTGCTGGCCATGCTCGACAACATGATCGTCGGCACCGCCATGCCCCGCATCGTCGGCGAGCTCGGCGGGCTGACGCACCTGTCCTGGGTGGTGACCGCCTACGTGCTCGGCGCCACCGTCTCGACCCCCATCTGGGGCAAGATCGGTGACCTGTACGGCAGGAAGAACATCTTCCTCGCCTCCATCGTCATCTTCATGATCGGCTCCGTGCTCTGCGGCATGGCGGGCTCGGAGATGCTCGGCGGCCCGTCCGACGGGATGGTGCAGCTCATCGCGTTCCGCGCGTTCCAGGGCCTCGGCGCGGGCGGCCTGATGGTCAACGCCATGGCCATCATCGGCGATCTCGTCCCGCCCCGCGAGCGCGGCCAGTACCAGGGCATCATGGCCGCCGTGATGTCACTGGCCATGATCGCCGGCCCGCTCGTCGGCGGATTCATCACCGACCACCTCGACTGGCGCTGGGCCTTCTACGTGAACCTGCCCATCGGGTTCGTCGCGCTGGCCCTGCTGGCGATCAAGCTGAAGCTGCCCAGGTACCGCACCGAGCACCGCATCGACTGGCTCGGTGCCGCCCTGCTCTCGGTCGGCATCACCGCGCTGGTCCTCATCACCACCTGGGGCGGCAACGACTACGGGTGGAACTCGCCGCAGATCCTCGGTCTGGTGGCCCTCGCCGTCGTCACGCTGGCCCTGTTCATCCCGGTGGAGCGCCGCGCCGCCGAGCCCATCATGCCGCTCAACGTCTTCCGCGACCGCAACTTCAGCCTGATCTCGGGTGTGGGCTTCCTGCTCGGCTTCGCCATGTTCGGTGCCATCAACTTCCTGCCGCTGTTCCAGCAGACGGTCCAGGGGGCCTCGGCCACCAACTCCGGCCTGCTGCTGCTCCCGATGATGGCCGCCTCCATGGTGGTCTCGCTCTTCGTCGGCCGCGCCATCACCCAGACGGGCAAGTACAAGATCTACCCGGTCCTCGGCGGCGCGATCATGGCGATCGGCATGTGGCTGCTCTCCCTGATGGACGTCCACACACCCGCCTGGCAGACCGGCGTGTTCATCGCGGTGCTCGGCCTCGGCATGGGCTTCCTGATGCAGACCACCATGCTGATCGCCCAGAACAGCGTCGAGCAGAAGGACCTCGGTGTCGCCAGCAGCGCCTCGACCTTCTTCCGCTCCATCGGCGGCTCGTTCGGCGTCTCGCTGTTCGGCGCGATCTTCAACAACCGCCTCACCTCCAACCTGGAGAGCAAGCTGGGCGCCGCGGGCGAGCAGCTCGCCTCCGGCGGCGCCCAGTTCAACCCGGCAGCCCTGCACGAGCTGCCCTCGGGAGTACGGATCGGCTTCCTGGAGTCGCTGGCCGACTCCATCTCCGGCGTCTTCTGGTGGGCGATCCTGTTCGCCGTCCTGGTTCCGCTGCTGGCGGCCTTCATCAAGGAGGTCCCGCTGCGCGGCGGCACCGAGAGCGCCAAGGAGGCCGAGGCCCAGGTGCCGGTGCTCGACTGATCAGAGATCCTGGGTGCGGACCCCCGGCTTCGGCCGTGAGGCCGACCCGTCCTTCGCTGGAGCCACAGCGTGGCGGGCGTCAACAACCGATCCCAAGTTCCGACCCAGCGATTCCCAAGCCGCCCTCGCCACGATGAGGGGCATGAAGACGACCATCCCCGCCGCCGGGTACCTCACCCGGCGGCCTTCCGCCGCCGACGCCCCCGAGATCCACGAGCTGATCTCGCTCTGCGACACCCAGGTGATCGGCAAGGCCGACATGACCCTCGACGACGTCGCCGACCAGCTGAACGAATCCTCCTTCGATGTGGACTCCGACGGCTGGCTCGTCCACGACGAGAGCGGGCGCCTGGTGGCCTGGGCCTGGGCCTGCCGCAAGGGCGCCAGTGACAACGTCGACGTCGACGTCGTGGTGCACCCCGGCGCGCCGGAGCTGACCGGCCCGCTCTGGGAGACCGTGACCGAGCGGGCCAGGCGGATCGCCGCCGAGCTGGGCCACGACCGGGCCGTGGTGGACATCGGGATCTACCGCGAGGACAGCGGCAAGCGCGCCGTCGCCGCCGCCCGCGGCTTCAGCGCCGCCACCAGCTTCATCCGGCTCCGCGCCGACCACACCGGGCCGGTCGGCCGCCCCGGGGCGCCGGCCGGGATGACCGTGCACGACGGGCTCACCGAGGAGGTGCGCCGCCAGGGCCACGCCGTGGAGCAGGCCGGCTTCGCCGACCACTTCGGGTTCGCCCCGAAGGACTACGACGAGTGGTACGACGAGCTGAACTCCTCGGTCAACACCGACTGGTCGCAACTGGCGGTCGCCCGCCTCGACGGCGAGCCCGTGGCGATGCTGCTGGGGACCAACGCCTTCCTCGGGGACGAGAACTGCGGCTACGTGCGCAGGCTGGCGGTGCTCCCCGCCTTCAGGGGCCGCGGCCTGGGCCGGTTCATGCTGCGCGGGGCGTTCGCCGACGACGCTCGTCGCGGGCGGGTCGGCACCTACCTGCACGTCGACGCCAACAACAGCACGCCCGCCCTCGACCTCTACCTCTCGGTGGGCATGCGCCAGGTGCTGGCCATCGACGTCTGGCGGCGCACGATCTGACCCGCACCGTATGGCGCCATCGAGCGGGGAAGGCGCTCTCAGCCGGTGGGAGGTCAGTCGTCAGGAGTCACCCGGTGCTTGGAGAGGTGGGCCAGGACCGCCTGGTTGGCCTCCCAGCCGTCGGGGAACTTCACCGGCACGCCGAGCTGGACCGGCTCGGCCGACGGGTGGGCGTCCAGCAGCTCGGGAATGCCCGCCCTGGCCACCACGACGCAGGCGTGGCGGTGCCGGGAGGCGAGCACGCACAGCCGCCCCGACTCCAGGTGGAACGCGGTGGCGTCGCGGCGCCCGGAGAGGGGATGGAGCACGATCGTCACGTCGTACTCCCGGCCCTGCAGGCGGTTGGCGGTGTCCACCGTGATCTCCGGCGGCACCCCGGCGGCCCTGATCGCGGACACCTGGTCGCGGTGCGCGGCGCCGATGGCGATCCGGTCGGCCGTGACGGGATGGCTGCCGCGCTCGGAGTGCGCGACCGGACTCCGCTGGAGCAGCCGCGTCGCCAGGCTCGCGGTCGCCAGCACGGCCTCCGCGTCGGTGCGCACCGTGTGGCGGCTGGGCAGCTCGTACAGTGCCCAGCCAGACCCGGCCGCCTCCTCCAGCGCCAGATCGAAGGGGGTGCGCATGCCGTTCACCGTGAACTCCAGCGACCGGTCGGCGGGGCCCGTCCCCGCGCGGAACCCGGTGAAGGGGTAGAACGCCTCGGAGACCACGGGCGCGGCCGAGGCGGGCAGCCGCCAGGAGACCGGCAGCCGGTGCACCGGCAGGTCGGGGTTGTGCCGCAGCAGCACCGAGACCGCGCTCTGCACCGGGTCCCACGACAGGCCCGCCCAGCGGTCGCCGTCCACGATCGAGAACGGGTCGAGCTGGCCGGGGTCGCCCACGAACAACGACCGCTCGAACAGCGAGGCGATGCGCAGCAGCTTGTCCGAACGCATCTGGTAGGCCTCGTCGACGATGGCCCAGGGCCAGGTGCGGTCGCCGATCCATGCCCACTTGTCGGCGGTGGCGATCACCACGGCCGGGTCCCCCAGATCGGGCAGCTTGCCCGCGACCGAGACGTTGGGCAGGGCGAGGATGCGGCCGGGCGTGATGTAGCCGCTCGCCGAGAGGCGGCCGACCCCCAGATCGGGATGCTCGGCCGCGAGCCGTTCCACCAGGTCGTCCACCTGCTCGTTGGTCTGCGCGACGATCATCAGCGGCTCGCCGGTCTCGGCGATGTGCCCCGCGGCCTTGACCACCAGCGTGGACTTGCCCGCGCCCGGCGGCGAGTCCACGACCACGCCGCGGTGACGGGGCAGGTCGGCCAGGACGGCGTCCACCACGGCCGCCGCCTCCTGCTGCGGCGTCATGCCACGCCTCCGCCACTGCCCGCCGGGTCCGTGTCGCGGCCCGTCACCCGGGCACGGCGCCCGGGTGACGCGCCCGCCGCTCCGGCACCGGCGGCCTGGTCCTCCGGCGTCGCCGCCGAGCGGGGAGCACACACGGCCGGGAGAGACACCGGCCGGCCGTGCGGGGTCCGGTGAACGCTCAAAGCCATTCCTCCTGCGCGTCGTCGTCGCCGGGCTCGTACTCCTCCGGCGGCCCGCCATGGGTCCACGGCGTCTGCTCGGGGTCCGGCAGCGCCGCCGACGACTGGAAGTCGTCCGTCAGTGAGGTGTACGAGACCCGCTCGCCCGGTTCGGGCACCGAACCCGGAGCCGGGGTCCTGCCCCGCCCCATCCCCTTGGTGATCTTAAGGGTGATCTCCCCGTCGACGACCTCGACGATCTCGGCCGCGTGGCCACGCCGGTCGGGGCTGCCGACGGTGGTGCCGGGCGTGAGCCGCACCGGGTCGCCGGTCCTCACCGTGATCAGGGGCCGGAGCTTGCGCGAGCGGCCCTCGCCCTCGCTGTGCTCGGGGTCGGCGGCGATCACCGTCCCGGCGAAGGCCTCACCGGTCAGCCGGTACTCGGCCATGAGCAGCGGGTCGTCGTGGGCCCGCTGCACGTCGTAGCTCGCCCGTGCCCGCTCCAGCCCCGCCAGCCGCGCGGCGGCGCTCACCGCTCCGTCCCTGCGGGCCTGCGGCGGGCTCCCCTCGGCGATCCGCTCGACGAACCGGGTGAACGACCCGCGGTCGATCTCCCAGCGGTCCTTCACCCGCGAGCCCTCCGGCAGCGACCGCAGCAGGTCGACGGTCCGCCACATCAGCCGCCAGGTGGGGTCGAGCTGGGTGCGCAGCGCCTGGCTGACCCGGTCGACGGCACGGTCGGTCGGCGCCTCCTCGTAGGCGCGGATCGCGGGAGCGAGCACCTCGTTGTCGAAGCCCGGGTCGGTGGTGGGGCCCGCCGGCGGCCAGAGCAGCGGGTCCTCGGCCTCCTCGGCCGCCCGGTGCCCGGACATTCCCGGCGGCGGGTCGATCCATCCCAGCAGCGCCGCCAAATTGGCGTCCTCCAGGCTGCTCTGCCCGGTCGCCCAGTGCAGGCTCAGTGCCTCGGTCGCCGCGAGCAGCACCGAGGAGCCCGGCTGCTGGGACCGGTCGGCGAAGTAGGTCAGCCACCGGCCGAGCAGCGGCACCGACGGGTGCACCGGGTAGGGGCCCTCGGCCCTGCGGAACCTGGTGGAACGGCCGAGCAGCCCGGTGAACGAGGCGGCGGACCGGTTCGGCACCAGGATCTGCGGCGCGTCCAGGCACCGCTCGTACGGCTCGCCGCCCTTGCGCTCGACCGTCTCGGTGCTTTTCTCGAACCCCTCGATGTAGGGCAGCAGCACCTCGGCCAGCCCGGCGGCGAAGGCGAACCGCAGGTCCCGGTTGCGGGGCTGGGGGACGACGAGCAGCCGGGGGTGACCCGGGTCGGTGCCCACCATGGCGGCCAGTGGCGCGGCGGCCTCGCCCGCGAGCTTGAGCGGGATGAGCACCAGCGGCTGGGCGGAGATGTGGCAGTGCCTGACCGTGGTGATCCGCTGCGCGACACCGTCCCTGACGGCCCGCAGTCGCGCCAGCGCCGTCAGCGCGCTCACCTGTCGTCCGCTCTCGCCGCGGTGACCCCCGGCGCGACCGGCCCGGTGGCCTCGACGATCCTCACCGCAGCGACTCCTCGCGCAGCCGGTCCGCCAGCCGGAGCAGGCGGGCGATCTCCTCCTGGCCCTCGGCCACCTCGCGGGTGCCCTCGGCCAGGCCGAGCGCTTCGTGCATGCCGGAGACGCCGCCCAGCTGGTCGCGGATCTGACGCCCGAGCAGGTCGGTGGATCCGCAGGCGCGGGCCTCGTGACGGCAGAACATGCACATGTCGCAGGTGGACAGGCAGTCGGGCGCGTAGCGGGCGGGTACCTGAAGCAGCGCCTGGGTCAGCTCGTCCGCCGAGCGGGTCGGCACCCCGTCCTCGCCGGGGGCCAGGTCGAAGGTGAGGTCGTCCGGCAGGCCCTCCAGCAGGTACTCGACCCTGGTCATCCTGGTGAGCTGGCGGCCCAGCACCGACAGTTGCCTGCGCACGTCGACCAGCGCCGCGGTCGGGCGGTTGGCGAAGTTCTCCGGGCAGACGAGCACCACGTCGTGGGAGACGCGCTCCGGGTCGTGTCCGAGGTCGGCCATGAGCGTGCGCAACGCCAGGACGTAGACCGCCGCCTGCCGTGCCGCCGCCGCGACCTTGTCAGGTTCGGCCTGGCCGTCGATCATGCCGAACGACTTGATCTCCACGATGTGGAAGCGCCCGCCGACCTGGAAGGCCACCACGTCCGGTTCGAGGTAGGAGGTGTGCCCGGCGATCTCCAGGCTGAACAGCGGGTGGTCGTAGAACACCGCGGTCCCGTCGTCCTCGCGCGCCGCGCGGTCGATCAGCGCCCGGGTGTGCGAGTGGCGCAGGTGGGAGCCGACGCTCTCCACGTCCCGGTAGCCGACCTGGGCGACGGACAGGCCGAGCAGTTCGCGCAGCAGCCGCAGCAGCTCGGCGCAGCCGTTCTCCTTGACCAGCGACTCGAAGACGTTCCCGCGGGTGATCGCGAACTGGGACTGGCCGAACGGGGCGGGGAAACCGACGTGCCGGGCCGTGCGGTCCTTGTCCACGCCCGCGGCGTCCATCACCGCCCGGCGCGCGCAGCCGGGGTTGGCGGCCAGCGCCGCGATGGCCCGTGCGTCGTGCGGGCGGGCGGGCATCGTCCCGCGCAGCTCGTCAAGCCTGTTCAGGAAGGCCCTCTCCCGAAGGCTGTTCATGTGCGGGTCCCCCCGTCCAGCCTGGTCTTCAACAGGCCCCCCTCAAGGTGTTCATTGCGGTGACGCCGAACAGGCGCTCGACGTCCGGTAGCTGCCTCGTCGCCCGCGCCGCCAGGTCGGCCCGCTGCGCGCTGTCGGCGGCCCGGTGCACCTCCAGCTCGGCTCGCGCCGCGCGGATCGCGGTCGCGGGGTCGGCCGGGGCGAAGCCCTCGACGGCGCCCGGGATGTTCTGCGCCATCCGCGACAACAGCCGCACCGCCCCCGCCGGCGGCTCGGCCAGCCGCGCCAGGTGCTCGGCGATGCGCATGGTCGAGGTGAGGAAGTCGACGCGCGGGCTCAGCGGTCCCAGCACCCGCGACTCGGCCGGCCAGGTGCTGTCGGCGAGCAGCCCCCGGGCGGGGGAGAGCCGGTCGGTCAGCGCGGCGCACAGGTAGTACGGCCTGGCGTAGGGGTCGCCGCGGAACGAGCGCTCCTCGTCTCGGCGCAGGCTGGTCAGCTGTGAGCTGCGGAGCTCGCGGGAGAAGAACGCGTCGTTCACCGCCACGATGAGCTTGGCCGAGGTCGGCACGCCCAGCATGGCCAGCGCCTGGTGCACCTGCTCCCTGATGGGCAGCAGCGAGGTCTCGGGCTCGCACGCGGGCGTCGGCGCCTCGGAGGTTATCGCCGCGTCCCATGCCTGTTCGGCTCTGCGCAACTCCCCGCGCAGCGACCGGGCGAGCGAGTTCTCCTTCGCCTTGACCGCCCGTCGCACTTCGGCGCGGAGGTCGGCTATTCGCCGTTCCAGCGCGTCCAGTGAATCACTCACGGCCCGGAGCGTAACAGGAGTTCCACTGGTCTCCCTTCAATTCCAGTGAATTCCAGCATTAAAGAGCAGCTCATCGCATCGCGATAACGGGATGAAAAGGGCATTTGATGCGTAACCTACTGCTAGAGGTGAAGAACCTGACAGGTGTCGCGCGCCCCGCCAGCCGAGACGTCCAGACCGAGATGAGTCACCATCACGAAACCGGCGGCGACCGTTACACCGCCGCGGTGAATCACTGCGCCACGGTCACGGACGGCCTGCACAGCACTCCCGGCCCGACAGGCGGGTGGCGCCGGCGTTCCTTGACGCGTACGTTGCCGGCGGCCACGCTGGCATTGCTCATCCACGGCGAACTCGGATCGTATTGCCGAGGCACCGTGTCGTACGTATTCACCGGCGAAGTCCCGGTCGGCCCAGGCACGTCCGCCTTGAAACGCCTAGGGCTGTTCCGGCGGGCAGGCGAAAGGACGGTGCCGTGGCCGTGCGGTTCTTCACTGCGAGAGCGCTGGTTCTCGTCGCATCCGGCGTGTTCCTCGCCGGATGCGGGTCACAGACCGCGTCCGGCGAATCCCCCGACGGACAGGCGCAGCCGTCGGGCGGCTGCCCGCTCACTCCGGAAGCCCTTTCCAAGGCCACATCCCTGAGCTGGGAGTTGCAGGAGAGGAAAGACGACCACCCGCTGGAGACCGCCGAATCGATCAAAGTGACGGCCTGCCTCTACGCGGCCGCGGACGCTCCCCAGGACGGCTCGGATCCGCTGGTCCTGCGAGCCGACGTCGCCACCGGAGCGGATGCGGCCACGATCAGGAAGGACTTCATCGACACGTGCACCGAGTACGGCGGCAAGGTCGGCGACTCAGCCGCGGCTGACGGTGCGATCGTGTGCGACCGGAACGGTTCCACCGTGGAGGGCCTGGTGGGAGGTGCCGATCGAGTGGTGAACGTCTATCTGGTCAACGCGGAGGCGGCCACCGCCGGCAGGCTCACCCCGGCCTTCGACAGGATTCTCGCCGCCGTCGGCTAGCGTCCCGGCGGAGGCCGCCTCCGCTCAGTCCGGGGGTAGGACGTCTTCGAGGGCGGCCGTGAACCAGCGAGCGATGCCGGCCGGATGCGTGACGGCGGTGCCGACCACGACCGTGCGCGCCCCCAGGCGGGGAAGGGCTTCGGCGGCCTGCTCGGTGATGTGGACGCGGCCGTTCCGGCGCCCCGGTGGCCGGGTGCTCCCGATCACTCCTGAACGCCGGCCGGTGGCGCGAGCCAGGCGGGTAACGGGCGGGTGTGCAGTACGTCCAGTCGCGAGACGGCCCGGGTCAGCACGACGTAGAGCCGGTTGAGTCCTCGGGGCTCGGCTTCGGCGATCTCGGCGGGCTCGGCCACCACCACGTGGTCGTATTCGAGACCCTTGGCCATTGCCGCGGGGACGGCGGTGACGCGGGCCGCGGAGGCGATGTCGTCGAGCGTGGCGACCTCGATGCCTTCGGCCCGCAGCGCCGTCACCAGCTCGCCGAGGGCCGCGTCGGCGGCGATCACCGCGATCGAGCCCTCATGGCCGAGCGCGTCGCGCACCGCGCGGACCGCGGTGCCGGCGAGGTCGGGTGTCCGGTGGACCCCGAGACGGCCGTCCGTACGGAACGAGCGAGTCCTGGGCACGTCCACGGCCAGTTCCTCCAGCAGGCGGTTGGCGATCGCGACGACGGCGGCGGGTACCCGGAAACCCGTGGTCAGGGCGGTCAGCTTCGCGTCCGGCTTGCCCAGGTGGGTCAGGTGCTCGTGCCAGCCGCGGGCCGCCCACCGCGTGGTGCCCTGCGCCAGGTCGCCGAGCACGGTGATCGAGCCGTGCTCGCTCCTGCGGGCGACGGCCCGGCACTGCATCGGCGAGAGGTCCTGCGCCTCGTCGACGATGACGTGACCGTATCCGCGAGGGCGCTCCAGCAGGCCCGAGATCTCGTCGAGGAGTACGGCGTCGGCCGCCGACCACCTGGCGCTCCTGAACGAGCGCGGCGGCCTGGTCCACAGGATGGCCGACTGCTCGCCGGGGGTGAGGACCCCGTCCGCGGCCCCGGCCAGCACCGCGGGGTCGCCGAGCAGTTCCGCGAGCACCTTCTCCGGCCGGGCGGCGGGCCACACCGCGTCGACGTGCGCGCTGAGGGCCCTGGTCATCTCGCGCCTCCAGGCGGCGCTCGTGCTCCGGCCGCGCGCCTCCGCCTGCCGGAGCAGGACGGCCACGGCCCGTGAGAGCACGCGCTCGCGGCCCACGCCGTACGGGGTCGCCTCCCGAAGGGCGGCGTCCACGATGGCGCCGAACTCCTCCTGTCCCACCCGCCAGCGGTAGGAGCCGTCGGGGACGGCGATCGGACCCGCCGGGGCCGTCACCCGCTGGTACAGCGCCTGGCGCAACACCTCCGCCATGCGGACGTCGTGCTTGACGGCGGCGGCCTCCTCGCCGTCGGCCCCGCTGAGCGGCTCTCTGGCCAGCAGCCCTTCCACGGTCGTCTGCTCGACGTCGACCTCGCCGAGCGCCGGGAGCACGGCCGCGATGTAGCCCAGGAACGCCCGGTTGGGGCCGAGGATCAGCACGCCCGTGCGAGAGAGCCGCTGCCGATGGGTGTAGAGCAGGTAGGCGGCCCGGTGCAGGCCCACGGCGGTCTTACCGGTGCCCGGCGCCCCCTGGACGCAGATCGACTCCTCAAGCCCGGCGCGGACCAGCTCGTCCTGCTCGGGCTGGATGGTGGCCACGATGTCACGCATCGGCCCGACGCGGGGGCGCTCGATCTCGGCGGCCACGATCCGGCTCGCCACGCCCAGGTCCTGACCGGCTCCGAGACGCTCGTCCTCGAAGCCGGTCAGCGCGACCGGCTCCCGGGACCAGCCGAAACGGCGTCGTACGGACACTCCCCGCGGGTCGTGGGCGCTCGCCCGGTAGAACACCGTGGAAACGGGCGCGCGCCAGTCGATCACCATCGGCGCCCGCCCGGTGCCACCGGAGACGTGACGCCGGCCGATGTAGTAGCGCTGTCCGCGGTGCTCGGCCGGACCGGTGCCGGGGCTGAAGTCGAGGCGGCCGAAGAACGGCGGGCCGTCCGGCTGTTCCTCCAGCTCCTTGGCGAGGCTCCTCAGGTCGTAGCCCAGTCGCTCCGCGCTGTAGCGGTCGCCCGCAACCCGCTCGCCGATGACGACGTTCAGGCGCGCGCCCTCGACCATCCGGCGGATGGCCGCTTCGCACTCCGCCAGATAGGCACGCTCGTCGTCGAGTCCGGTATCCGTCATCGCGCCTCCATCTTCCAAAAAGCTTAACTCAGTTAAGATATTAACCGAGTTGTGTTTCTGCTAGGTTGGAACGCGTGACAGGGCTCCGGGAACGCAAGAGGCGGCAGGTCCACGAGACGATCTCGGCGGAGGCGATCTCGCTCTTCCTGAAGAGGGGATTCGACGAGGTGTCGGTCGCCGAGGTGGCGGCGGCGGCGGGGGTTTCCAAACCGACGCTCTTCAAGTACTTCCCGACCAAGGAGGACCTTGTCCTGCACCGCATCTCCGACCATCAGGGCGAGGCCGCCCGGGTCGTGCGCGAGCGCGGGACGGGCGAGGCGCCGCTGGAGGCGCTGCGCCGCCACTTCCTGGCCGGGCTGGAGCGGCGCGATCCCGTGACGGGGCTCAACGACCACCCCGAGGTGCTCGAATACCACCGGATGGTCTTCTCCACGCCCAGTCTCGCGGCCCGGGTGCTCCACTACATGGCCTCGGACGAGGAGGCCCTCGCCGCCGCGCTCGCCGAGATCACCGACGAGCTCACCGCACGACTCGTCGCGGGCCAGGTCCTGGCCGTTCAGCGGGTGCTGGCCCGGCGCAACTGGCTGAGGCTGGTGGAGGGGGAGACCGCCGAGCGGACCCACCTCTCGGCCGTCGCCGCCGCCGACCACGCGTTCGCCCTGCTCCCGAAACTGGGCTGAACACCGCACCGGGCAGACCGGAGCCTCCGGCGATGCCCGCGGCCGCTCCGACCTCCAGGCCGTTGAAGCGCTGCAGGAAGGTGGGCAGCCACCAGATGATTCCGCTGATGCCGAAGAAGAGCGGTCCAAAACCGGTGAAGACGAGGCGTACCGGCCGGATCGCGAGCACGTACCGCGGCAGGCTCGTGGAGCAGGGGAGCCACCGAGAGCCGCTCGCAGAAGGGGGCGCCTACGCGCGCCTGTACGCCCGCCAGGTCGACGACCTCGACCAGCCGACGGGCCGGGCGTCCACCTGAAACACGGCTGCGGGGAAGCCACGCTCTTCCCCGCGGCTCGCCCCCTCCCGGTTCTCCGAGTTCGACGAGCCCGCGGCGGCGGTACCTACCAGTTCGTGTCAGGTGGATCCCGGTGGCCGGGAGAGCGACCCGGCGCAGGCCGTACCGCGCCGGCACCGCAGCGGCCGTGGCTGAACGGCCCGCCGCGGGAGGGGCGGCGGGACCTTCCGCCGCCCGCCGAGGATGTCAGCTCTCGATCTCGGTGCGGTCGCCCGACCACAGGGTATGGAAGGAGCCCTCGCGGTCCACTCGCTGGTAGGTGTGCGCACCGAAGAAGTCACGCTGGCCCTGGATCAGGGCCGCGGGCAGGCGCTCGGCCCGCAGCCCGTCGTAGTAGGCCAGCGCGGTGGAGAAGCCCGGTGCCGGGATGCCCAGCTCGGCGGCCTTCGCCACCACCCGCCGCCACGAGTCCTGCGCCAGGGTCAGCGCTTCGGCGAAATAGGGGGCGGCGAGCAGGGTGACCGGCTTGTCCGGCGCCGCGTACGCCTCACGGATGCGGTTCAGGAAGACGGCGCGGATGATGCAGCCGCCCCGCCAGATCGTGGCCAGCACGCCGGGGTCGACGTTCCAGCCGTACTCGGCGCTGCCCGCCCTGATCATGTCGAACCCCTGGGAGTAGGCGACGATCTTCGAGGCGTACAGCGCCCGCCGCACATCCTCGGCGAAGTCCTCGCCGAGGGCGCCGGCCGGTACGCCCGAGGGGCCCGGCAGGCCGCGCGCGGCCGCGCGCAGGTCGGCGTGGCCGGACAGGGAGCGGGCGAACACCGCCTCGGCGATGCCGCTCACCGGAACCCCCAGGTCCAGGGCGATCTGTACGGTCCACCGGCCGGTGCCCTTCTGCTCCGCCCGGTCGGCGATCACGTCGACGAGCGGCTTGCCGGTGGCCGCGTCGACCTGGCGGAGCACCTCGGCGGTGATCTCGATCAGGTACGAGGACAGCTCACCTGAGTTCCACTCCGCGAAGATGTCCGCGAGCTCCGCCGGGGTCCGGCCGAGCCCCTGCCTGAGCAGGTCGTACGCCTCGGCGATGAGCTGCATGTCGGCGTACTCGATGCCGTTGTGCACCATCTTCACGAAGTGCCCGGCGCCGTCGGGGCCGATGTGCGCGCAGCAGGGCACGCCGTCGACCTTCGCCGCGATGTCCTCCAGCAACGGCCCCAGCGTCTCGTACGACTCCTTCGAGCCGCCGGGCATGATGCTCGGCCCGAGCAGCGCGCCCTCCTCCCCGCCGGAGATGCCCGCGCCGACGAAGTGCAGGCCGCGCTCGCGCAGCGCGGCCTCGCGCCTGCGCGTGTCGAGGAAATGCGCGTTCCCGCCGTCCACCAGCATGTCGCCCGGCTCCAGCAGGGGGGCGAACTCCTCGATCACCGCGTCGGTCGCCGCCCCGGCCTTGACCATGATCAGAATGCGCCGGGGGCGCTGCAGCGCCGCGACGAACTCCTCGGGAGTCTCGCAGGGGACGAAGGTCCCCTCGTCCCCGTGCTCCTCGACCAGTGCCTTGGTCCTGTGGTGTGACCTGTTGTGCACCGCTACCGAATGCCCGTGCCTGGCCAGGTTACGGGCGAGGTTCGCCCCCATGACGGCCAGCCCTGTCACACCGATCTGTGCCTGAGTCATCAAATACCTCCAGCTCGGAGACCTCGGTCCTCACGACCGGGAAAGAAAACACGACAGGATGCCACGTAGTGGGTTTCTCGAAAGCATGAGCGAACCCGGTCCGTGCACCATCACCGTTTGTGACGTACGCAGATCGTGAAGCGAGCGTTCACATTTCGCTTCCATCCAATTCTTCACGTCAAGAATGCCAGTCCGCACCCGCCTCGACTAAAGGGGCGAAGAGAGTGTCGGCGCCGTGCCGACCGGCGGACCGTCCGCTTCCGGGCGGCTCCGGCCCCGCTGGGAGCGGGGCGAGGTGACCGGATCCCACCCCGAGAGGGCTCACCGGCCGAAGCGGATTCCCGGGGTCTCCAAGCCGATGAGGCCGCCCAGGCACCGGTAGGTCCGTGCCCCACCCTGGAACTGCTCCTGGGAGGGGGGCAGGACGGTGCCCTGCCACCTGCTCCGCCGATCGCTGCGGGTGTCGTGCATGGAGGCGAACATGACCTGCTCCGAGCACACCTTCCGCACCGTCGGATGCTTCTCCAGGGCCGCCAGGTCGTAGGTGAGCGAGTCCTGCGGAAGTGGGGCGATCGCGTACGTCTCCCACACGTGTGACTCCTCGCAGCCGATCCGCTTGGCCGTGGTGTCGCCCGCGATCGAGACGAGGCCGCCCCAGCACTCGGGCTTCACCACGCACGCGGCCCCCGCACCCGCGACTGCCGAGGCGGGACAGGCCGCCGTGACCGTGGGAACCTCCGGGACCTTGAGGGCCGCGGACGCGCCGGACGCCGAGGTCGTGCCGTCCCCGGCGTTCTCGCCGCCCAGGAGCGCCTGCCGGCCCGACTGCTGCGAGGTGGTCGAGGTCCGGTCGCGATTCTCGATGTACATGAGCCCGGCCCCGGCCAGCAGCAGGATCACGAAGGCCACCGCCACCGCGACGAAGACCCGCGTGTTCGACGAGGCGGGATGCTCGGGCGGTTTGGTACCGCTCACCCCCGGAGACGTCAGATGTGACCGCACCGGCTCCCTGCCGGGCCCGCCCTGGACCGGCGGCGTGCTGTACGGCGGCGGCACTGTGGCGTACGGCGGCGAGGGGGCAGGGATAGGGACAGGGGAGACGGGCCGCGGGGCATGAGGCGGGGAGGCCGGGGTGTCACCCCCCGGGCGCAGGCTCGCGAGGGTGTCGCGCAGCGCGGCCACCGAGGGGGTGCGCCGCGCGGGGTCGGCGGCCATGGCATCCCTGAGCACGGCGGTCAGTTCCGGCGGCACCCCCGGGATCTCGGGGACGGGCAGGCGGTGCAGGGCCATGATGACCGCGATGTTGACCACGCCGCTCTCCGGGAAGCGCGGAGGGCGCCCGGAGAGCAGCGCGTACAGCGTGGCGGCGAGGGAGTAGACGTCGCCCGCGGGGGCGGGTTCGGTCAGCTCGAACGCCTCGGGCGGAGCATAGGCAGGGGTGAGGGACTCCCTGGTCACCGATGCCTCGCTGCCCGACGAGGGCATGGTGGCCAGGCCGAAGTCGGAGAGCACCGCATTGCCGTACCGGTTGATCAGGATGTTGGCAGGCTTGATGTCGCGGTGCAGCACTCCGGCGGCGTGCGCCGCCGACAGCGCGTCGGCGATCTTGATGCCGATGTCGGTGACCTCGGCCGGCGGCAGCCGCCCCTCCGCACGCATCCGGTCCAGCAGCGACCCGCCAGGGCACAGCTCCAGGACCATGTACGGCCGTCCGTCGGGCAGGACCCCGGCGTCGTAGACATGGGCGACGTGCGGGTGGCCGGAGAGGGCGCCCGCCGAGGTCACCTCGCGCATGAAACGGCGCCGGTCCCGTTCCGAGACCAGCACCCGGTTGTCCACCTTGAGCGCGACCTCACGCTCCACCGCCAGCTGCCTGGCCCGGTAGACGATTCCGAAACCACCCTGGCCGAGCACCCCGGACACCTCGTAGCCCGGTACGGCGACGGCACCCGCTCCGGCCACCTGCCACCTCCTGAAGACGAGCGGCAGATTACCGGAGTTTCACCCACGAACCACGCGTTATACCGGCAGGCGCCGCTTCTGGTCGCCGGGATGTCCGTCACCGAGCTCCGCCAGAAGCGCGTCCCAGCGGGCCCCGATGGCGTCGAGGCTGTAGTCGGCTGCCGTCAGCGCCGCGTTGTCGCCGAGCCTGCCACGCAGCTCCCGGTCCTCGATCAGCCGGCAGAGCGCCTCGGCGAGCGCCGCGGGCTTTTTCGGCGGAACGAGCAGCCCGTTGTGCTCGTGTGCGATGACCTCGCCGGGGCCGTGCGGGCAGTCGAAGCTCACCACCGGCACGCCCTTGCTCATCGCCTCCAGGATCGTCATGCTGAATCCCTCGTAGCGCGAGCTGACGGCGTAGATCGATGATTTGGCCAGCTCCATGCCGATCTCCGACGAGCTGCCCATGAGCAGCATCGTGTCCGACAGCCCGGCCTCCTCGATCCTGGCGCGGAGCTTCCGCTCGGCCTCGGGCCTGCCGCGCCCGTAGAGGCGCAACACCCAGTCGGGGTGCGCCGCGGTGACGGGCTTCCACGCCTTCACCAGCAGGTCGAAGCCCTTGGCGTGAACCATCCTGCCGATGGCGACCACGACTTTCTCGTCCAGCTTCGAGACGCCTCCGGACAGCGCGGTCACGGCGTTCGGGATGCGCAGCAGCCGTCCGGGCGGCGTCTTCAGAGCTCTGCGGTAGTGCTCCAGGTCCACCTGCGTCAACGTGACGAAGGCGTCCAGCCTGCCGTAGCGCCGCTTGATGAGCCGGACGACCTCGGGGGAGTGCACGTCGAGTGCCACGTGCTCCTGGCCGATGGTGATGACGCCCGGTGGCGCGAACAGGGCGGTGATCAGGTTGAATCCCGGCCGGGTGGAGATCAGCACGCCGGTGCGCATGGATCGCAGGTAGCGGACCATGCGCAGGTCCGTCAGCAGCGAGACCGCCCGGTAGACGTTCTCCTGCCTCGGGATCAGCATGCTCGGCAGACGCGACAGCAGCCACCCCACCGGGCCTCGCCGCCGGGTTCTGTCGTCCAGGAACGACACCCGCACGCCCGGCGGGATGGGAAAGAACGGCTCCCTGGCCGTCCGGACCACGCTGACGATCTCCACATCGCGCTCGCGCGCCAGGTGATCCGCCAGGTTGAGCACGGTCCTGATGGTGCCGCCCATTCCGTACGCGTGCTGCAGCAGGATCCGGACGGTTCTCGTGTCGGGCGCCGGAGCGCGCCTCGCCCGCCTCGCGTTGAGCGCCCGCAGCACCCCGAACGCCGCCCGCCTGACAGCCACCCGTGCTCGCCGCGTCTTCACGCTCTTCCCCGACATGCCGAGAGCCCCCGCCCGTCCCGCATTCCCTGTCGTTCCCCTTCCCGGAGCCACCTCCGCTAAAGCACACACATCGGACAATCCACCTCACTGCCCGATAGGTCGTCGTACGGACCACAGGGGTCCTGGACCGCCGGTGAATCAGTCCCTTCCGTCCTTCGTGAAGTGAGTTACCTCCCTTACTCCACCGGAGCCGCTGTTCGCGTTCATGGCGCTTTCGGCTGGGGCTCCCGGCCTATGCTGTTCCTCTCCGTGTGAGGGGAGCATCGGTGGGCGGACGGGATCCGGATCGGCGTCGGGCGCTGCTCGACGCCGCGGACCGGGTGATCCGGCGTGAGGGACCCGAGGCGTCCATGGCGTCGATCGCCGCCGAGGCGGGGGTCACCAAGCCCATCCTCTACCGGCACTTCGGTGACAAGAGCGGGCTCTATCAGGCCCTGGCGAACCGGCATGTCCGCACCGTGGTCGGCCTGCTGCGCCCGGAGTTCGACCGGGCCAGGGCCGACCTGCGCAGTCGCGCCCGGGCGACGATCGACGCCTATCTGGAGATGATCGCGGCCAACCTGAACCTCTACCGGTTCCTCTTCTACCGGGCCGGTGCGGAGGACAGCCGGACCCACTCCCAGATGACCGCCATCGTGCGCAGCCTGGGTGAGGAACTCGGGGCGGTGATCGCCGCCGAGACGGCGGTGCCCGATCCGGTTCGCGCCCAGGTACTGGGTCACGCCTTCGTCGGTATGGTTCAGGCCACCGGTGACTGGTGGCTGGAGCATCCCGAGGTGGACCGGGCCGAAGTCGTCGAGGGGCTGGTCAGCGTCATCGTGGCGACGATGTCGGCCACGCTCTCCCGCTGATGTCGCCTGTCACCGGTTACCCGCTGCTCACCGAACCGTGAAAGCCGGTCTTCTGGAGCGCTTGCCAGAGCGGGACCGAGCCGAGCAGGAAGACGGCGTGGTCGATTTGACGATGCGGGACGAGGTTCGTACAGTTCACCAGACCCGAGGGAGACGGCGGTGGCGCCGGGGCCTCGGGAACCTCTCTAACGATCTTCGCCCCAAGGGGATATTTGTCCCCAAAAGGGGTCTGATTCGACATGAATCAGACGGGCGAGTAGGTTAGAAGGGTTGCTCTGGAAACGGAGCCGCCGAATTCCAGCAAGACCCGCAAGATCAAGTCAATCGCTTCAAAACGAGCCGGTTTGACACGAAAAAGCAGGCCTGAAAGAATAACGGCACAACGAAAGAACAGAACAAAACGAACCGCCCCTGGTTCTCCGGCTGAAACTGGCCGGGACGACGGTGTACGCGTCCGTTTCTTGAGAACTCAACAGTGTGTTAAAAGCCAGTGCATGAAGCACAACCCTGTCCAACCTGCCCTTTCATC
>NZ_JBEOZN010000126.1:0-27986 GCF_040298085.1 Streptosporangium sp. NPDC001681
GCGGGGGTCCCCCGGGGGGGGGGCTCCCGGCCGCCCGCGGGGCGCCCCCCGCCGCCCCCCGCGACAGGTGCTCAGCGAGACACCCTGCGGAGCAGGTAAGTGTCCATGATCCAGCCCTTGCGTGCCCGTGCCTCGGCACGCAGCTCGCGGATGCGGTCGGCGACCTCGGGCACGGGTCCGGCGACCAGGATCTCGTCGGGAGTGCCGAGGTAGGCGCCCCAGTAGATGTCGAAGTCGGCGCCCAGATCGGCGCCCAGATCGGCGAAGGCGCAGTGGGCGTCCAGCATGACGACGACGTCGTCGGCCGAGGGCCCCTCCTCGGCGAGACGCCGGCCGGTGGTGATGTGCACCGGCCGGGCGACCCGGGTCAGGCTGACCCGATGCCGGGCGGTGAGTGCGGACACGCTGCTGACACCGGGAATCACCTCGTGCTCGAACCGGACCGAGCCCCGCTGGTGAATCTCCTCGACGATGGCCAGGGTGCTGTCGTACAGGCCCGGATCGCCCCACACCAGGAAGGCACCCGTCTGCCCCTCGGCGAGCTCGTCACGGATGAACCGCTCGCAGATGTCGGCGCGGCGCGAGCGCCAGTCCTCGACCGCGGGTGCGTAGTCGGGAGTGGTCCGGTCACGTTCGGGATCGCCGGCCTCGACGATCCGGTACGGCGGGCGGGCGTGCGCGTCGACGAGGTCGTGCCGCAGCTGGACGAGGTCGTGTTTGACCTCGCCCTTATCCAGGACGAAGAACACGTCGGTACGGGCGATGGCCTTGACCGCCTGGAGGGTGAGATGGTCGGGATCACCGGCACCGATGCCGATGATGAGGATTCGCTTCACCCGACAGAGTCTGCCCGTACCGTTTCGAGATTCGGCACGGGGGGCCGCCCCGGCGACGCCTGCCGGTCAACCGACGAGCAGCGTGCGGGCCAGCCCGATGGCGGCGGCCGCGGCGATGAACCAGGCGGTGTTGAGCCTGGTGCGCCACTGCAGCAGCAGCGCGAGCACGGCCAGTGCCACGGTGAGCGGGTCGACGAACGCGTCACCGGCCAGTTGCAGGGTGACACCGGCCATCAGGGCCAGCGCGGTGGCGTTGACACCGTCCAGGAACGCCGATGACCAGGCCCGGCCGCGGATCCGGTCGACGAGCCGGGTCAGCAGGCCGACCAGCACGAACGACGGGGTGAAGATGGCGACGGTGGCCAGCACCGCCCCCGGCAGGGCGGCGATGACGTAGCCGATGAAGGTGGCGGTGGTGAACACCGGCCCGGGGGTGAGCTGGCCGATGGAGATCGCGTCCAGCAACTGGTCGCGGGTGATCCAGCCGAGCCGCCGTACGAAGTCGCCCTCCAGGAAGGCCAGCAGGACGTAGCCGCTGCCGTACAGCACCGAGCCGATCCTCAGGAACGTCAGGAACAGCTCGGTGAGCCGGCCGCCGGTGGGGTCGGGAAAGCGCGGCCCGACCAGCAGCGGCACCAGCACCAGACCTGGAGAACCGCGACTCGGTAGCCAGAGGTGCCTGGTGCCGGCCGCCATCACCACCAGCCCGCCGGCGGCCAGCACGAGCAGCTCGTTGACGCCGAGCAGGTACAGCGCCAGTGCCACCGTGGCGACGAGCGCGGTCAGCCGGCCCTTGATCGCGGTCCTGAGCAGTCCGGCCAGGGCCCACACCACGATGGCCACCACCACCGGTTTGATCCCGTACAGCAACCCCTCGACGGCAGGGGTCCGGCCGTAGCGGACATAGGACCAGGCCAGGGCGAGGACGATGGCGAAGGCGGGCAGGATGAAGCACACCCCGGCGGCGATCAGCCCCTTCCAGCGAGCCCGGTCATAGCCCAGGTGGATGGCCAGCTCGGTGGAGTTGGGGCCGGGGATGAGGTTGACGGCGCCTATCAGGTCGACGAAGCGCTCATCGGAGACCCAGCCGCGCCGGCGCACCAGTTCGTCACGCATCATCGCGGTGTGCGCGGCCGGGCCGCCGAATCCGATCACTCCGAGTTTCAGGAAGACCCCGATGACCTCGCCCAGCGCGTGTGCCGGCCGTCCGCCGGATCCGCCGGTGTCATCGTGCGAAGTGTTCATCGTGGCCTTCCATCCGGGGGGTGTACCGAGTCGTGCATTGTTCACGACCACGTTGAACACCAGGCCGACGGCGGCCGAACACCGGGACCACGGCCGTGAACGTTTGACGCCTCCGGGAACGACCCCGAGTGATTCAGCCGTCTCCTGGCTGACCGGGAGCGGGCTTGGCGAGCTGGAACCAGAGCCTCGTGCTCCCGGGCGATCGGTGGAAACCCCGGCGGACCGCCGGCGTGTCGACCAGGGCGAGATCCCAGCCGCCCTCCGCCACCCCATCGGCGGCCCCGAGATCTTCCGTGATCAGATCGAGTGCGCGGCGCGGTCCGACGTCACACTGCAGATTCTTCCGTTCACCGGCCGACCTCATCCTGGAATGTCAGGCGCCTTCACCATCCTGCGTCTTCCCAGCTTGGACATCGCGCATGTCGAGACGATGAACACCAACGCCTACATCGAAGACGAACACAGCGTCGAGCGGTATCTCCGGGCTTTCGATCACCTCTGCGACCCTGCTCTGAGCCCTGACAAATCAGATTCCTTTCTCAGGGAAATAGCCGTTACGCTCTAATTAGCGTGATTTATCCAGGAAGGACGCTCAGGCGATCGGCATTCCTGCGGAATCTGGCGTAAGAGCACGCGCAGCGGCGCCCAGAGCAACTACGTCGAAGCCCGTTTCGACGGCACCACCATCTGGCTACACAACTCCAACAACCCCTCCCCCCAAGGCCCCGCCATCGCCATCACCCCGAAGGCCTGGCCCACCCTCCTCGACCAGGTCCAAGCAGGCAATCTCACCCCCCCCCCGGAAACCGAACTCCCCCACCCTCCTCGCGGACCGCCTGCTCATCGGCTTCGACGGCGAACACATCACCGTGGAGGACAACGACACCTCCACCGTCCGCCGCACCCTCGACGGAGCGACCCACGACGGCGAGTTCCCCCTTTCCCGGCTGCTCGACACCCCGGCCAACGCCTGACCTGCGACCAGGTGGGGCGCCTCAGGCGAGCCGCCACTCCTGGTTCTTCCGCCCCCTGACACACCCCACCTGCTTGACGTTGGCCCCGTCCAGGATCAGACCGTTCTGCACCTCCAGGCACATACCGGTGTGCCGGACCACGACCGCGAAGTAACCGTTGTCCCTCTGGGCGAGCTTCCACTCCTGGTTGCCATGTCCGGGGATGCAGGTCCACAACTGGAGGCCGGCGCCACTGTGCCTGTCGATCGGCACCACCTCCATGCACAGGCCGCTGCTCACGTCCCTGAAGTTGTAGTAACCGTCACTGGTCGCCGTCAGGTTCCACACCTGGCCCTCATGGTCGACGCTGCAGGGCCACTGCTGGACATCGGTCCCCAACTTCAGCTCATCACTCAGGGTGAACACGTCCAGGCACTTGTCGCTGTGCCGGGTCACCAGGATCGCGGTGAACTTGGCCCGGAGCCCCTCTCGCACACCGGCGGCCCCGCCGGCCGACGCCCGCGCGGCCGACGGGGCCGCGAGCAGGGCCGCCGCCAGAACGAACACCTGGCCGGCGTGAAAAAGTCTCATCGAGCCTCCCCGAGGCACTCCCTAAAGATCAACAAACCCTTGATAACACGAATCACCCAACGTAGCGAACAGCTACATCAAGTAATCAATACCGTGTCGCGCCCCCGAACGACCGACCATCACCACCGGCGGAAACCCCACTCAGGCAAGCCGCCACTCCTGGCTCGCCCGCCCCCTGACACAGGTCCACTGCAGGGCATTGGTCCCATCCCCCGTCCCGCCCCCCTGCATGTCCAGGCACTTGCCACTGTGCCGGGCCACCAGCACGAAGTAACCGTTGGCCCGCTGACTGAGCCGCCACTCCTCGCTGTAGCGCCCGCTCACGCAGGTCCACTGCCGGATGTTGGCCCCGCTGCGCAGGTCACCGTCCATCACATGCAGGCACTTACCACTGTGCATGGCCTGAATGGTGTAGTAACCAGCATTGGTGGTCGTCAGGTTCCACTCCTGATTGGCGCCACCATCACAGGTCCGCTGCTGGACGTCGGCTCCGTCCGCCATCGCGGAATGCAGCACATCCAGGCACTTGCCACTGTGCCGGGCCACCAGGATCGCGGTGAACTTGGCCCGGAGCCCCTCTCGCACACCGGCGGCCCCGCCGGCCGACGCCCGCGCGGCCGACGGGGCCGCGAGCAGGGCCGCCGCCAGAACGAACACCTGGCCGGCGTGAAAAAGTCTCATCGAGCCTCCCCGAGGCACTCCCTAAAGATCAACAAACCCTTGATAACACGAATCACCCAACGTAGCGAACAGCTACATCAAGTAATCAATACCGTGTCGCGCCCCCGAACGACCGACCATCACCACCGGCGGAAACCCCACTCAGGCAAGCCGCCACTCCTGGCTCACCCGCCCCCTGACACAGGCCCACTGCCGAACGCCGACCCCGTTCTCCGTTCCAGCGCCCTGCACGTCCAGGCACTTGCCACTGTGCCGGGCCACCAGCACGAAGTAACCGTCGCTCCTCCGACCGAGCCACCACTCCTGGTTGCGGGCTCCGGGCATGCAGGTCCACTGCTGGACGTGGGCCCCACTGCGCCTGTCACCGTTCACCACGTCCAGGCACTGGCCGCCGTGCGTGGCCCGAACGGTGTAGTAGCCGTTGTCCGTCTTCTTCAGGCTCCACTCCTGACTTTTCCTCCCGTCGCAGGTCCACTGCTGGACACTGACTCCGCCCCCCTTCCCGTCGGCCGCCACATCCAGACACTTGCCACTGTGCCGGGCCACCAGGGGGGCCGTGAGCACATCCCCGGCCCGCCCCGGCGCACCGACGGCCACGACATCCGCCTCCGACACGCCGCCGATCGGGGCGACAAGCAGGGATACAGCGAGAGCCAGGACCTGACCGGCGCCAACGAGCCCCATCGAACCTCCCGAGACACTCCCTAAAGATCAACAAACCCTCGATAACACGAATCACCCACCGTGGTGGTCGGCTATGTCAGGTAGTCAACTCGTGTCGCACCCCTGGAACCCTCAAGCCCAGGCGAGTCCACGCCGTCGACTCACGCCAGCCGCCACTCCTGGCTCGCCCGTCCCCTGACGCAGGTCCACTGCCGGACGCGAGCGCCGTCACGTATGTCACTGTCCATCACCTGCAGACACTTGCCACTGTGCCGGGCCACCAGGACGAAGTAACCGTCGCTCCTCTGACTGAGCCCCCACTCCTGGTTGCGGGCCCCGACCAGGCAGGTCCACTGCCGGATGCCGGCCCCGATGCTCACGCTGCCGCCCAACACGTCCAGGCACTTACCACTGTGCGTGGCCTTAAGGGTGTAGTAGCCACCACCTGTCGCCGTCAGACTCCACTCCTGGTTTCCCTTGTCGCCACAGGTCCACTGCTGGACATTGGCCCCGTCCTCCATCTCGCCGTTCTGCACATCCAGGCACTTGCCGCTGTGCCGGGCCACCAGGTTGGCCGTGAACCTGCCTCCACCCCGCTCCGCCGCACCGGCGGCCACGACATCCGCCTCCGACGCTCCGCCGATCGGGACGGCAAGCAGGGTCGCGGCCAGAACCAGGACCTGACCGGCGCCAACGAGTCCCATCGAACCTCCCGAGATACTCCTTAAAGATCAACAAACCCTTGATAACACGAATCACCCAACGTAGCGACCAACTACGCTGAGCAATCAACTCGTGTCGCCCCCGGCGGCGTCTCGCCGGCGATGGCGGGGCAGGCGTCTCCGGACGACACGCGACGGCCGGCAGAGGCGTCGGGAGTCTGTCCACGAGCGCGGAACAGCTTCCGGTTCAAGAGCGAAAACAGGGTGGGGGCGAGGCTCGGCGAGTGCCGGGTGGGAAAAGGCCTCCCGGCAGGGCCCGGAAACAACGAACGGCCCGGCGCGGGCCGGGCCGTTCGTGATGGGGTCCCTTACTTCTTCTTCTGCCCCTGCCCCTGCCCCTGCCGCTTCTCGCGGATCTTCATGGTGACCTCGATGGGCGATCCGGCGAAGCCGAACTCCTCGCGGATCCGGCGCTCGATGAAGCGGCGGTAGGTCTCCTCCAGGAAGCCCGAGGTGAACAGCACGAACTTCGGCGGCTCCGTCGACGCCTGGGTGGCGAAGAGGATCTTGGGCTGCTTGCCGCTGCGGACCGGCGGCGGGGTGGCCGCGACCAGGTCGGTCAGGAAGGCGTTGAGGCGGGCGGTGGGCACCCGGGTCGACCAGGAGTCGAGCGCCTTCTCGATCGCCGGGACGAGCCGGTCGACGTGCCAGCCGGTCTTGGCGGAGATGTTGGCCCGCAGTGCCCACGGCACGCGGACGAGCTGGCGGTCGATCTCCTTTTCCAGGTAGTAGCGGCGGTCCTCGTCCAGCAGGTCCCACTTGTTGAACGCCACGACCATGCACCGGCCGGACTCGATCACCAGCGAGATGATCCGCAGGTCCTGCTCGGTCAGCACCTCGCTGGCGTCGATGAGCACCACCGCGATCTCCGAGCGCTCCAGCGCGGCCCTGGTACGCATGCTCGCGTAGAAGTCGGCGCCCTTGAGCTCGCGGTCACGCCGCCGGATGCCGGCGGTGTCGACGAAGCGCCAGGTCTTGCCGCCGAGTTCGACCAGTTCGTCCACCGGGTCGCGGGTGGTGCCCGCCATCGGGTCGACGAGCACCCGCTCCTGGCCGGCGAGCTGGTTCAGCAGCGAGGACTTGCCCACGTTGGGCTTGCCGACCAGGGCGACCCGGCGCGGCCCGCGCTCGGCGCCGAACCGCTGCTCGGGCGTGTCCGGCAGCTTTTCGAGGATCACGTCCAGCAGGTCACCGCTGGAGCGGCCGTGCAGCGCGGAGACCGGCTGCGGCTCACCCAGGCCGAGAGACCAGAGCCCGGCCGCCTCCAGCTCCATCTGCTGGTTGTCGACCTTGTTGGCGGCGAGGATGACCGGCTTGCCCGACCCACGCAGCACATGGCCGACGATCTCGTCCGCGTCGGTCACGCCCACCACGGCGTCGACCACGAACAGGATCACATCGGCCAGCTCGGCCGCCACCTGGGCCTGCTCGGCGATCTTCAGCGCCATCCCGGTCGCGTCGGGGTCCCACCCGCCGGTGTCGACCACCGTGAACCGGCGCCCGCGCCAGGTGGCGTCGTAGGTGACCCGGTCGCGGGTCACCCCCGGCACGTCCTCCACGACCGCCTCGCGGCGGCCGATGATCCGGTTGACCAGTGTGGACTTGCCCACGTTGGGGCGGCCCACCACGGCCACGACCGGCTGCGGGGCGGTGTCCGGCCCCGCCTCCTGAGAGCTGTAATCGGTCCCTGAATCGGCGAGCTCCGCGTCGATCCAGCCGTTGTCGTCGTCGTATTCCCCGGTCACGCCTTTTCCTTAATCACACGCAGTATTTCGGCGATGACCTCTTCGAGGTTCAGCGCCGTGGTGTCGAGCTCGACGGCGTCGGCCGCCTTCGCCAGCGGGTCTGCCTTCCTGGTCGAGTCAAGGGTGTCCCGGCGGGCCATCGCGGCCCGCTGTGCCTCCACCGTGGTGCCGGTGAGCTCCGCCGTACGACGCAGCGCCCTGGCGTCCGCGCTCGCGGTCAGGTAGATCTTGACCACCGCGTCGGGCGCCACGACCGTGCCGATGTCACGGCCCTCGACGACGATGCCGCCGGAACCGATGATCTCGCGCTGCTCGGCCACCAGGCGGCGCCGTACCTCGGGCACCGCGCTGACCGCCGAGACGGCCGCGGTGACCTCGGCGGTGCGGATCGGCCCGGCGGCGTCGACGCCGTCGACCGCCACCGTGGGGGCGTCGGGGTCGGTGCCCAGGGTGAGGATCGGGTCGATCGCCCCGGCCGCGATCGCCTCGGGGTCGGCGAGGTCGACGCCTCGCTGGAGCATCCACCAGGTGATCGCCCGGTACATCGCCCCGGTATCGAGATAACGCAGCCCCAGCGCCCGCGCCACCCCTCGTGACGCGCTCGACTTGCCCGATCCCGAAGGACCGTCCATGGCGACGACCAGTCCGGTCACGACGCCTTCTCCCTTGCAGCCCGCTTCAGTTGTCCGTACGAGGCTACCGGGAGCCGGGCAGGAACCGCGCATCGAGCGAACGGGCCGCCGCGGGGGGTGGACCCTGCGGCGGACCGTCCCAGACGATCATGACGGTCCGGGCACGGAGTGTGGCAGGCGCGCCTACGGCAGGTGCCAGCCGTGCGCGCGCAGGGCCTCGGACAGCCTCGGCACCGCCTCCGGCTGCACCGAGAGATCGGCGGCGCCCAGCGGCAGGCCGGGGGCGTGCTCAAGCCGGACGTCCTCGATGTTGACGCCCGCCTCCTTGGCCACCTGGAACAGCCGGGCCAGCTCGCCGGGGCGGTCACCGATGATGACCTGGACCGTCGCGTAGGCGCGTGCGGGACCTCCGTGCTTACCGGGGATCCTGCCGGTGCCCGTGACGCCCCGGTACAGCAGTTCGGTGACGCGGGCCATGGCCTCGGGATCGGCGGCCTCCCTGAGCGCGGCGGCCGCGGCGGCCAGGTCGGCCGCCACCGCCTCCAGCACCTCGGCCACCGGCAGCGCGTTGCCCGACAGGATCCCGGTCCACAGCCTCGGGTCGCCCGCCGCGATGCGGGTGACGTCGCGCACCCCCGGCCCGGCCAGGCCGAGCGCGGTGGCCGGCGCGTCCGCGAGACGGGCGGCCACCGCGGAGGCGGTCACGTGGGGGGCGTGCGAGACGACCGCGACGGCCCTGTCGTGCTCCTCGGCGCCGACCCTGACCGCCTCGCCGCCGCAGAGCTTGACGAGGCCGTACATGGCCTCCACCGCGTCGGGCGAGGTCTCCTCGGTCGGGCAGAGCGCCCACGGGCGCCCGAGGAAGATGTCGGCCCGCGCCGCGGCGGGCCCGGAGCGCTCACGGCCGGCGAGCGGGTGCCCGGCGACGTAGCTCGTCAGGTCGCAGCCGAGGCTCGCGGCCTCCCGGAGCGGAAGGGCCTTGACGCTGGCCACGTCCGTGTAGAAACGGGCCACGCCGGCCTTCTGGAGGGCGGCGAGCCGCCCCGCGACCGCATGGGGCGGGACCGCGATGACCGCGACGTCCACCCGCACGCCCTCGGCCCACTCCACTCCGGCGCCCAGCTCGCGTGCCAGCCGCAGGGAGCCCTCGTCCCGGTCGGCCAGGTGGACGGCGACGCCCTGCTCGCGCAGCGCCAGGGCGATCGAGGTGCCGATCAGCCCCGTACCGACGACCAGGACGCTCTCCAGACCGCTCACACCCACTCCCCCGAGATCATGATGCCTAAAGGACTCATTGCGCGATGTCCACCCGAAGTGCGACCGCGCCGCGCAGGTAGACGTGCTGGACCTCCTGGCGGGGCCGGTCGACCTCGACATGGGCCATCAGCCGCACCACACGGGGCAGGGCGCCCGGCACGTCGATCTCGGAAGCGCAGATCAACGGGACGTCGTGGAAACCGAGCTTGCGGGCGGCCAAGGCGGGAAACTCGGCGGTGAGATCGGGCGTGGCCGTGAAGATCACACTGATCACGTCCTCGGTGGTGAGCCGGTTGCGTCCCATCACCTCTGTGACCAGTTCGGTGACTCCGGACAGGATCGCGTCCCGGTCGTTCGCCTCGACCTGAATCGCACCGCGGATCGCCCGCACCATCGTCGTTCCTCCATATCCACCCGCGCCGGACCACCCCCGAGGGGGTGATCCGGCGCGTCCTGAACGTGCGTGTCAGGGAAGGCTACAACCCGACCGCGGCGTAGAGTTCCCCGACCTCCGCGAGGGTCAGCGCGCGGAGGGTGCCCGGCTTGAGGCGGCCGAGCTTGACCGGGCCGAACTCGATACGGGCCAGGTCGATGACCGGGTGCCCGACCTCCTCCAGCATGCGGCGGACGATGTGCTTGCGGCCCTCGTGCAGGACGATCTCGACCAGGGCCTGCTGGCCGTGCTCCTGGACCAGGGTGAAGGAGTCGGCCTTGGCCAGGCCGTCCTCCAGCTCGATGCCCTTCTTCAGCCGGCGACCGAGATCACGCTCGATCCGGCCGGGGACCTTGGCCCAGTACTTCTTCTGCACGCCGTAGCTCGGGTGGGTGAGCCTGTTGGCCAGCTCGCCGTCGTTGGTGAGCAGGATCAGGCCCTCGGTCTCGGTGTCGAGACGGCCCACGTGGAACAGGCGCTCGGTGCGGTCGGCCACGAAGTCGGCCAGCGAGGGGCGGCCGTCCGGGTCGGACATGGTGCTGACGACGCCGATCGGCTTGTTGATCGCGAAGTAGACCAGGTCGGGCATCGTCGGCAGACGCTTGCCGTCGACGTGGATGACCTGCTTGGCGGGGTCGACCCGGGCGCCGAAGCGGCGGACCACCTGGCCGTCGACGGTCACCCTGCCGTCGCCGATCATGTCCTCGCAGGCCCGGCGGCTGGCGACGCCCGCCTGGGCGAGGACCTTCTGCAGCCGGACGCCGTCAGGGACCTCGGTGGTGTCGCGCTCGTCGACGTAGTCACGGTCGTAGAAGTCGGAGTCACGCTTGGGCTGGCGGGCGGTCTTGAACCGGTCGTTCGCGATCGTGCCGGGCCGCAGCGGGGCCTTCGCCTCCGGAGCGCGGCCGGCGGGGGCACGACGCTCGCCGTACGCCCCGGCGCGGTCGCCACCGATCGTCTGGACGTCGTCCCGGCGGCCGGTCCTGCCGAAGCGGGCACGGGAACCACCGGCGGGCGCGCCGCCGCGCCCTCGGTCTGCGCCGGGCCTGCCACGCGAGCCGTCCCGGTCCGCGCGGAAACCACCCTGCGAACCACCACGGTCGTCACGACGCGGGGCATCGGACCGGAAATCGCTCCTCGAACCGTCGCGGGACCCGCCGAACGACGGACCGCCACGGTCCTCACGGCGCGGAGCGTCGGAGCGGTAGCCGCCCTGGGAGCCCTCGGAGGACCTGCCGTACCGGCTCCGCGAGCCGTCGCGGGATCCGCCGAACGACGAGCCGCCGCGATCATCCCGACGCGGACCATCGGCACGGAAACCACCACGGTCATCGCGGCGCGGACCGTCCGAACGGTAACCGCCCTGCGAACCACCCGAAGGCCTGCTCCCGTACGCACTACGCGAACCATCACGCTCGGCACGGAAACCGCCACGGTCGTCACGGCGCGGACCATCGGCACGGTAACCGCCCTGCGAACCACCCGAGGGCCTGCTCCCGTACGAACCGCGCGAACCATCACGCTCGGCACGGAAACCACCGCGATCATCCCGACGCGGACCATCGGCACGGTAACCGCCCTGCGAACCACCCGAGGGCCTGCTCCCGTACGAACTACGCGAACCATCACGCTCGGCGCGGAAACCGCCACGGTCGTCACGGCGCGGGCCATCGGCACGGTAACCGCCCTGCGAACCACCGCGATCATTCCGGCGCGGACCGTCCGCGCGGAAACCGCCCTGCGAACCACCACGGTCGTCACGACGCGGGCCGTCGGACCGGAAACCACCCGAGGACCTGCCGGACGAGCTGCGCGAGCCATCACGCTCGGCGCGGAAACCACCGCGATCATCCCGACGCGGACCATCGGCACGGTAACCGCCCTGCGAACCACCACGGGAGCCGCCCGACGAGGATCCGCCTCGGGAGGAACCGCCCCGGAATCCACCGGACTGCGAGCCCCCACGGGGATTGCCACCGCGCGGGGCTCCGCCACGGCCTTGACCGCGTCCATCACCGGACGGGGTACTACGGCTGTTGTTCACTGCTTCTGCTCCTCTAGGGATTCCATGTCGTCGGGCAGGAAAGGCGCCAGTTCTGGAAGCTCGTCGAGCCCCCGCAGGCCAATCCTCTCGAGAAAATACGAACTGGTCCGGTAGAGCACGGCTTGGCTCTCCGGTTCGGTGCCGGCCTCCTCGACCAGCCCCCTCGTCACCAGCGTGCGCATGACACCGTCGCTGTTGACACCGCGGATGGCCGCCACCCGGGCCCGGCTCACCGGCTGCCGGTAGGCGACCACGGCCAGGGTCTCCAGCGCGGCCTGGGTCAGACGCGTCTGCTGGCCGTCGCGGACGAACCGCTCCACGAGTGAGGCGCACTCGGCCCGCGTGTAGAAACGCCAGCCGCCCGCGACCTCTCTCAGGTCGAAACCCCGCCCGGCTTCGGTGTATTCCGCCGAGAGTTCCCGGAGCACCCTGCCGACCTCGTGGACGGGCCGCTCCAGCACCTGGGCGAGGGTCACCTCGGCGACGGGCTCGTCGACCACCAGCAGGATGGCCTCCAGCCCGGCGCGCAGGTCAGGCTCGGATGCCACGTCAGTCATCGGCTGGTTCTCTCTTCGGGGTCTCGTCGTAGTCGTCGGCCACGGCGACGTCACCGTCGTCACTGCCGGTCCAGGTCACGTGCAACTCCCCGAGAGGCTCGATCTGCTCGAAGGAGACGGCCGCCTCCCGGTAGAGCTCCAGGACCGCCAGGAAACGGGCGACGATCTCGAAGGTGCCGGCGCAGTCGGAGGTGAGTGCCCGGAAGGTCGCCCGGCGTAACCGCCGCAGCCGCTCGACAAGGATAACCGCCTGATCGCGGACATTGGCGAGTGGTTGGTAGATGTGGGCCACGGAAACCGACGGGGGCACCTTGGGGGCGAAGGCCCGCCGGGCGATCTCAGCGAGGCGGTCGGGGCCGATGCCGAGAATCAGCTCGGGCAGCAGGCCCGCGAACTCGGCCTCCATCGGCACGGTACGCGGGAAGCGCAGCGCCTCCTCGGCCATCCTGGCGGAGAAGACCTTGACGACCTCCTTGTAGGCCCGGTACTGCAGGAGGCGGGCGAAGAGCAGGTCGCGGGCCTCCAGAAGGGCCAGGTCCTCCTCGTCGTCCACCTCGCCGGCGGGCAACAGCCTGGCCGCCTTGAGGTCGAGCAGGGTCGCCGCGACGAGCAGGAAATGGCTCGTCTGGTCCAGATCCCACTCCGGGCCCCTGGCCCGGATATAGGAGATGAACTCGTCGGTGACCTGGCTGAGCGAGACCTCGGTGATGTCCAGCTTGTGCTTGGAGATCAGACCGAGCAGGAGGTCGAAAGGGCCTTCGAAGACCTCCAGATGCACCTTGAAGGTGTCATCGGCGGTCTTCGGCTGCTCGGTCATCCCTCCATTGTCCCGTACCGGCAGGTGGGATCATCGCTCCAGCGCGGCCCACCTGGCAAGAACTTCCCTGGCGAGCTCGCGGTACGCGCTGGCGCCGAGTGAGGAGGAGTCGAAGCTGGTGATGGGCTCACCGGCCACGGTCGCGTCGGGGAAGCGAACCGTCCGGTTGATCACTGTGTGGTAGACCTTGTCGTCGAACGCCTCGACGACCCGGGCCAGCACCTCGCGGCCGTGCAGGGTGCGCGCGTCGTACATGGTGGCGAGCAGGCCCTCGATGACCAGCTCGTCGTTGATGCGCTCCTGGACCTTGATGATGGTGTCCATGAGCAGCGCGACACCGCGCAGCGCGAAGAACTCGCACTCCAGCGGCACCATGACGCCGTGCGCGCAGGCCAGCGCGTTGATCGTGAGCAGTCCCAGGGAGGGCTGGCAGTCGATCAGGCAGACGTCGTACTCGGGCAGGAGGGGCTTGATGACCCGGCCGAGCACCTGCTCGCGGGCGACCTCCGTGACGAGCTGGACCTCGGCGGCCGACAGGTCGATGTTGCTGGGCAGCAGGTCCATGCCCTCGACGCCGGTCTCCAGCAGCACGTCCCTGGCCGTGATCTGCCGCTCCATGAGGAGGTTGTAGACCGTCAGGTCGAGCTGGAGGGGGTTGATCCCGAGACCGACCGAGAGGGCGCCCTGCGGGTCGAAGTCGACCAGCAGAACCTTGAGCCCGGCCTCCGCCAGCGCGGCGCCCAGGTTGATCGTGGTGGTCGTCTTGCCGACGCCGCCCTTCTGGTTGACCATGGCGACGACCCTCGCTGGTCCGTGCACGGTGCGAGGGGGCGGGTCGGGGAAAACGGGGCGGGGACGCCCGGTCGGGCCGAGGACTCCCCCACTGCGAGGGGTCCCGGCGGTCTTGGTGTCGCCCCAGGGATTCTCGGGGTTTGCCGGGGCCGCTCCCCGGATAGAACCGTCGGTGGTCACAGTCACCAGTCGAACCTCCCTGACGGCCTCTAACCGGACCGTCCGGACGGACACTATGGCGTCAACACGTATGCGGCAAGGCGGCACGCCCGGACATAAGGAAGGTCAATCCCGCGTGCGCGGATGCGCCACGGCATAGACCTCCCGGAGCCTGTCGACCGTGACCTGCGTGTACACCTGGGTGGTGGTCACCGAGGCGTGGCCGAGTAGTTCCTGAACCACCCTAACGTCCACACCGCCGTCAAGGAGGTGGGTTGCGAACGAATGTCGCAACATATGTGGCGACACCCCTTCGAGCCCGCCGCGCTCGGCAGCGCCCTGGAGGACCTCCCAGGCCCCCTGCCGGGTGAGCCGGCCACCCCTGGCGTTGAGAAAGAGCCCCGAGGTGCCGCGGCCGTGGGAGACGATACGGGGGCGGGCACGGGTGAGGTAGGCGCCCAGCGCCTCCCCCGCGAAGTCGCCCAGGGGCACCAGCCGGGTACGCCCGCCCTTACCCCGCAGCCGCACCCGCTGGGCCTCCGCCCCCAACTCGACGTCGTCGACGGTGAGCCCGACGGCCTCGGAGATACGCGCGCCGGTGCCGTACAGCAGTTCGAGCAGTGCCCGGTTGCGCAGGGTGAGAGGGGCGCCGTCGGGCCCGGAGGCGGCGATCAGTCGCTCCACGTCGCGGACGCTGATCGCCCTGGGCAGCCGCCTGAGCTGGCGTGGCGGGCGCACCTCGCGGGCGGGGTCATGGCGGCAGAGGCCCTGGCTCAGCGCGAAGCGGTGCAGCCCGCGCACCGCGGAGACGGCCCGCGCCGCCGAGGCGGCGACGAGGGCCTGATGCTCCCCGTCGCCCTCCCTGAGTGCCGCCACGAAGGCGGCGACGTCGCCCTCGGCGACCTCGGCGAAAGTGACGCGGCCGTGGTGCTTGAGGTGCTCCACGTATCGCAGAAGGTCACGGCGGTAGGAGGCCAGTGTGTTGGCTGCCAGGCCCCGCTCCCCCGCCAGGTGGGCGAGGTAGCGCAAGAGGACGGCCTCCGTCTCGCTCAGGGTGTCCTCCTGTCATGCCTCCGGTGCGTCGGCGGGCCGCAGCGAGGCGAATCCATCCGCCGAAGCGGCGTATGCGGCGAGAATACCGGCCACGGCTTGGGAATTGTGGATCATTCCCGCCATGGCACGCCGAACCGCGTCGGACAGGGGAATCCAGACCACCGGCATGTCGGCCTCCTCATGCCGGTGGACGAAGTCCAGCTCCCCCTCGGGAATGGGAGCGACGTCCCTGGCGAGGAAGATCCGGGTGCGCTCATCGGTCATTCCCGGCGAGATGAAGGCGTCGACCAGGGTGTGCCAGGTGCCCGCCCGGTAGCCCGCCTCCTCGGCGAGCTCGCGGGCCGCCCCCGCCTGCAGGGACTCTCCGTGGACGTCGCGCAGCCCCGCGGGCAGTTCCCAGAGCAGCCGCCTGACGGGGTGGCGGTACTGGCGGATCATCAGGACCCGCTCCCGGTCGTCGAGGGCGACGACGGCCACGGAGCCGGGGTGGACCACGTAGTCACGGTTGACGACATCGCCCTCCGGCATGACCACCGCGTCGGTGACGGCGGTGATGACCCGGGCGCGGAAGTGCTCGGTGGAGGAGGTGACCTTCCACTCCTCGGGAACGTCCAGGACCTCCAGGACGTCCTCGCTCCGCCCCCCTCGCGTGTCGCTCACTTGCCCCGCCCGGCCTTGGCGACGGTGCCACGGGTTTCCGCGTACGTCAGGGCGGCGCCGATCAGGCCCTTGAACAGCGGATGCGCGCGGGTCGGCCGGGAGCGGAACTCCGGGTGCGCCTGGGTGCCGATGAAGAAGGGGTGGAGATCGGTGGGCAGCTCGGCGTACTCCACCAGGCGGCCGTCCGGTGAGAGGCCCGAGAAGACCATGCCGACCTTCTCCAGCTGCTCGCGGTAGGAGTTGTTGACCTCGTAGCGGTGGCGGTGGCGCTCGTCGACCTTCGCCATGCCGTACAGCTGGCGGGCGAGGGTGCCCTCACCGAGCCTGGCCGGGTAGAGGCCCAACCGCATGGTGCCGCCCATGTCGCGCTCGCCGGAGACGACGTCCTGCTGGTCGGCCATGGTGGAGATGACCGGGTGGGTGGTCTCCTCGTCGAACTCGGTGCTGCCGGCGTCCTCGATGACCGCGAGGTTGCGGGCCGCCTCGATGACCATGCACTGCATGCCCAGGCAGATGCCGAGCAGCGGGATCTTGTTCTCCCTGACGTGCCGGATCGCGCCGACCTTGCCCTCGATGCCGCGCACCCCGAAGCCGCCCGGGACCAGGACGCCGTCGACGCCGTCGAGCTCGCGGGCCGCGCCCTCGGGGGTCTCGCAGTCGTCGCTCTTCACCCAGCGGATGTTGACGCGGGCGTCGTTGGCGAAACCGCCCGCGCGCAGCGCCTCGGTGACCGACAGGTAGGCGTCGGGCAGGTCGATGTACTTGCCGACGAGCGCGATCGTGACCTCGTTGGCCGGGCGGTGCACCCGGCGCAGGAGCTGCTCCCACTCCTTCCAGTCGACGTCCCTGAAGGGCAGGCCGAGGCGGCGCACCACGTAGGCGTCCAGGCCTTCCGCGTGCAGCACCTTGGGGATGTCGTAGATGCTGGCGGCGTCGGCGGCGGAGACGACCGCGTCCTCGTCGACGTCGCACATGAGGCTGATCTTGCGCTTGATCGCGTTCGTGACCGGGCGGTCGGAGCGCAGGACGATCGCGTCGGGCTGGATGCCGATGCTGCGCAGCGCGGCGACCGAGTGCTGGGTCGGCTTGGTCTTCAGCTCTCCGCTCGGCCCGATGTACGGCAGCAGCGAGACGTGCAGGAAGAACACGTTGTCGCGGCCGACCTCGTGGCGGACCTGGCGGACGGCCTCCAGGAAGGGCAGCGACTCGATGTCGCCCACGGTGCCGCCGACCTCGGTGATGACCACGTCCACGTCGGGGCCGGCCATCGACCGGATACGGTCCTTGATCTCGTTGGTGATGTGCGGGATGACCTGCACGGTGTCGCCGAGATACTCGCCGCGTCGCTCCTTGGCGATGACGTTGGAGTAGACCTGACCGGTGGTCACGTTGGCCGAGCCGTGCAGTTCGGTGTCGAGGAACCGCTCGTAGTGGCCGACGTCGAGGTCGGTCTCGGCGCCGTCGTCTGTGACGAAGACCTCACCGTGCTGGAACGGATTCATGGTGCCGGGGTCGACATTGAGATAGGGGTCGAGCTTCTGCATGGTGACCCGCAGGCCGCGCAGCTTGAGAAGACGCCCGAGGCTTGACGCCGTCAGTCCCTTACCCAGACTGGAGGCGACGCCGCCTGTGACGAACAGATGCTTGGTGTGTGCGGCGCTGCGCAAGAAGGCTCCCGTGGTCGTTGAAGATCAGTCGGCACACCCTTGTGAATGGCCTACAGGTCCACGGGCTCTCAGAATATCAAACGGCACCGGCGAAGTGCCCGAACAACCCCCACCCGCATTCCTACCAAACCTAACCAAGCAGTAACTTGATCCGTTATGTCACTTCGTGGGGTGGTACGGCGTGCTGTGGGCAGCCTGATCCACCGACTCTGGGCGGCGGTCCGCGCGGCCGGCGCCGTCAGCCCCGCCAGCCCTGCCGGATACCGGTTCCGGCGCCTCGGCGAGGGCGCCTGCCTGTCGTTCCCGGTCGGGGCCATCTTCGGCGAGGCCTGGATCGAGATCGGCGACCACGCCCTGATCGGCGAGCGGGTCTCCATCTCCGCGGGCATGGGCCCCGGGGTGGACCTGGGCCCGAACTCGATCGTACGGATCGGCGGAAGCTGCTCCATCGGCCGGGGCAGCCACATCGTGGGCCACCAGTCGATAGACATCGGCGACCACGTCTTCACCGGCCCGTACGTCTACATCACCGACCAGAACCACGTCTACGAGGACCCCGAGATGCCGATCGGCCGTCAGTGGCCGCGCAACAACCCCGTCTCCATCGGGTCGGGATCGTGGCTGGGCACCGGCGCGATCATCCTGCCGGGCACCCGGATCGGCAGGCAGTGCGTGGTGGCGGGCGGGGCCGTGGTGCGCGGGGAGTTCCCCGACCACAGCGTGATCGCGGGCATCCCCGCCAAGGTGGTACGCCACTACGTGCCCGGCGAAGGCTGGCTGCCACCTCACCTCGGCGGCGCGGAGGCCCCCGGCTCGGAGACCTCCGGCGGCCCGGGGGACGAGACCGCAGAGCCGACCGGCGCCCTGGCCGGACCGGTCGTGCCGCCTCCCCCCGCCGACCCCGTCCACACCGCCTGACGCTCCCCTCCGCCACGGAGATCGCGACCACCCGGTTCCACGCCCGATCACGGCACTAGACCGAACAAGGTTCTGCGACTTACGGTCACATCATGCGGACCGCGATCTGTGAGAGATTCGGCGTCGAGTTCCCGCTCTTCGCCTTCAGCCACTGCCGCGACGTGGTCGCCGCGGTGACCAACGCGGGCGGGTTCGGCGTGCTCGGCGCCGTCGCCTACTCCCCCGAGCAACTCGACACCGAGCTGAGCTGGATCGACGAGCGCGTCGGCGGCCGCCCGTACGGGGTGGACGTGCTCGTGCCCGGCAGGATCGACGCCTCGGCCGGCGACCGGAGCACCCGCCTCACCGATCACATCCCCCAGCGGCACCGGGACTTCGTGGCACACCTGCTCGGCAAGTACGGGGTGGGCGGGGCGGAGACGCTCAGCGGCGCGATGGTCGGCCGCGCCGACGAGATGGGGCGCCGAGTGACCAGTGAGGGCGCCACCGGGCTGATCGACGTGGCGCTCAAGCACCCGATCGGCCTCATCGCCAGCGCGCTCGGCCCGCCCCCGCCGGAGATGACGGCCAAGGCCAGGCAGGCCGGGGTGCCGGTCGCGGCGCTGGTCGGTACCGTCGAGCACGCCCGCCGCCAGGTCGCCGCCGGAGCCGACGTGATCGTGGCCCAGGGCTCCGAGGCGGGTGGCCACACCGGCGAGATCTCCACGATGGTGCTCGTCCCCCAGGTCGTGGACGCGGTGGACGTCCCGGTGCTGGCGGCCGGCGGCATCGCAGGAGGCCGCCAGATGGCCGCCGCGCTCGCGCTGGGCGCCGAGGGGGTGTGGTGCGGTTCGGTCTGGCTGACCACCGAGGAGGCCGAGACCCTGCCCCTGGTCAAGCAGAAGATGCTGGCCGCCACCTCCTCCGACACCGTGCGGTCCCGGTCGCGGACCGGCAAGCCCGCCCGGCAGCTGAGATCCGCCTGGACCGACGAGTGGGACGGGGCCCCGGAGAGTCCGGGCGCGCTGCCGATGCCGCTGCAGATGCTCCTCGCCGAGGGCGCGATGGCCAGGATCGGCAGGGCCGCCGAGAGCGGCTCCCCCGGCGCCGGGGAGCTCGCCACCTACTTCGTCGGGCAGGTCGTCGGACAGATGAACCAGATCAAACCGGCCCGCCGGGTGGTCCACGACATGATCGAGGAGTTCGCCGCCGCCGTCGAGCGCCTCGACCGCCTCACCGGCACCTGACCGGCTCCCCCAGCCTCCCCCGCTCTCCCCTGTTCTCCCTCTCCTCGGCCCCCTTCGCTCTCCCCTGCTCTCCCCCTCCTCGGCCCCCTTCGCTCTCCCTCTCCTCGGGCTCCTCTGTTTCAGCTGTTTCAGCTGTTTCAGCGTGCCCCGGTTTTAGTGGATTTCTCGGCCTCGGTGACGCCCGATGGACTCTTTCGGTATCCCCTGGTCGCCCGGGACCCTCCCGGCTCACCGGAGCGGCCACCGAGACCGGAGCGATACCGGGAGAGGGAACCGAACGGGATCGCTCAGCCGCCGTGAAACGTTGGAGGAAGCAGAGAGGACAACGGAGGTGCGATGCTCGCGGCACTGACGGGCCTTGGGCTCTCCACCGCGGCCGGGCTCAACGCCTACATCCCGCTGCTGGTGGTCGGCCTGCTCGCCAACTTCACGGACCAGATACGGCTGCCGCAGGAGTTCGCCTGGCTCTCCAACGGCTGGGTGCTCGGGATCATCGGCGTGCTGCTCCTGGCGGAGTTCGTGTTCGACAAGGTCCCGGTGGTCGACAGCGTCAACGACATGATCCAGACCGTCGTCCGCCCGGCCTCCGGCGGCGTCGTCTTCAGCGCCACCGAGGCCGCGGCCCGGCTGGACGGCTCGACCTGGATGAGCCACAATCCCTGGCTCAGCTGGGTGCTGGGCATCGGGATCGCGCTGGCCGTGCACATCATGAAGACGACCGCCAGGCCCGTGGTGAACGCCACCACGGCCGGGGTGGGCGCGCCCGTGGTCAGCGCCGTCGAGGACGCCGGGGCACTGGGCATCAGCCTGGTGGCGATCCTCCTGCCCGTCCTGGTCATCCTGGTGGTGGCGGGGCTGGCACTGCTCGCCTGGTGGACGACCCGCAGAATACGGCGACGGAGGCGGAGCCGGGTGACCGGCCCGAGCCTGCGATGAGGCCGCGCTCGCGGACTATGCTCTAAACATCTCGTACAACCCCCGTGGGGAGGTGGTTCCGATCGGCGAATTCCTCATGATCCTGCTGGTGATCCTGCTGTTCTTCCTTCTCCTGGGAGCAGTCGGGATCTATCTGCTGGTCAAGGTCGGCAAGAAGGCCACGAAGAAGGCCAAGAGCGTCTCCACCCGGGTCGCCTCCCACATGGCCGCGATGGGCACCGGTGACGCCGCGGAGACCGAGCGGATGCGTCTTGACCTGCGGCGCGAGGTCTCCCTGACCCGCCAGGCGGTGGACCACGCGCTGCGCGACGGCTGGGGACTGGGCGATCTGCCTCAGCTGGTGGGAGAGATCGCGGCGCACGCCGAGCAGCTCGACGCCCAGCTCGCCCACTACGCCCAGGAGCGGCGGGTCTCGCCCTACATCGATCACACGGCGCTGGGCCGCCTGCGCGAGCACCACGCCAAGCTGACCACGTCCTGCGCCCGGATCAGGGCCGACCTGCGCAACGACCAGATGGCGCACTCGGCCGGGGGCATCGACCAGATCCAGGACCGCACCGACCTGGAGATCGAGGCCCGCCGCCGGGCCCCCGACCCGCTGGACCAGATCGACGAGCTCTACAAACGCACCACGATCAACCGCTCCCGCCCGGACGACCTCCACCACTGACCGGCTTCGTGAAGTCGGCGTAGAGCCCGGCGAGGTCGTCGTAGGTGGCGCCGGTGTTGATGCGGGCGCGCAGGGCCTGGGCCTCGGCGGTGGTGGGGAGGAAGCCGTCGAGCAGCGCGGGCAGGCCGAGGCGCCAGCCGAGCAGGGCGTGTGGTGACTGCCGGTGGCCCGCGCGGATCACCGAGACGCCGACCCTGATCGCGTGCTCGTTGCCGGGTGGGACGTTCGGACGGTCGGTCTCGATCGCCGAGTAGCGGAAGCCGTCGGCGAGGTCGCACGGCGGGCAGCCCCGTGGCCCCCTGCCCAGCGGGGCCCCGCAGCCGGAGCAGATCAGCCGGTCAAGGGCGCCGTCGACGACCCGCCAGTCGTGCCGGTCGGGCTCGTCGGCGACCATCTCGGCGATCGCCGACTCCTCCTCGGCGGGCAGCTCGGCCACACCGAACCGGTCCCGGAGGAACACCCGCCAGCCGTCCTCGACGATCCGGTCGACCAGCGCCGCGCACCGGTCACAGCCGGGCGCCCCGCCGTACTCCCAGCAGCCGCAGCCGGCACATCGTCGCATCCCGCGACCGTATCCGGCCGCATCGCCGATGGGCGAGCCGTTTTCACACCGGCCTCACACCGCCCCGGCCCTCCCGGAAGCCTCGTCTCCCCTCGTTCTCCTGGGCCGGGTCGTCCTCGCGGTGGGCCACCGGTGGCTTCCGAAGGCGAAGGACACGTTCACGCCTGTGTCAGGACACGCCGGCCTCGCGCATGTCGCGGACCTCCCGCTTGAGCTCCTTGATCTCGTCGCGGAGCCGGGCGGCGACCTCGAACTGCAGGTCGGCGGCGGCCTGGTGCATCTGCTCGGTGAGCGACTCCATCAGTGCCTCCAGCTGGGCCCTGGGCATCTCTCCGGCGATCGCCCTGGCATGCTGGCCCGCCTGCTTGACCGCGAAACCGGGGACGGGTGCCTTGCCGCGCGACTGCTGGCGACCGCTGCCGCCGAGCAGCTGGGCGGTGTCGGCGTCCTCCCGGTTGAGCGAGTCGAGGATGTCGGCGATCTTCTTGCGGAGCGGCTGCGGGTCGATGCCGTTGGCCTCGTTGTAGGCGATCTGCTTGGCCCGGCGGCGGTTGGTCTCGTCGATCGCCCGCTCCATGGAGGGGGTGATCCGGTCAGCGTACATGTGCACCTGGCCGGAGACGTTTCTGGCCGCGCGGCCGATGGTCTGGATCAGGGAGGTCTCCGAACGGAGGAAGCCCTCCTTGTCGGCGTCGAGGATGGCCACCAGCGACACCTCGGGCAGGTCGAGGCCCTCACGGAGCAGGTTGATGCCGACCAGCACGTCGAACTCCCCCATCCGCAGCTCGCGCAGGAGCTCGATGCGGCGCAGGGTGTCGACCTCGCTGTGCAGGTAGCGGACCCGGATGCCGAGCTCCAGCAGGTAGTCGGTGAGGTCCTCGGACATCTTCTTGGTCAGCGTGGTGACCAGGACCCGCTCGTCCTTCTCGGTACGGGTGCGGATCTCGTGGATCAGGTCGTCGATCTGCGACTTGGTCGGCTTGACGATCACCTCGGGGTCGATCAGGCCGGTCGGCCGGATGACCTGCTCGACCACGTCGCCCTTGGAGCGGCCCAGCTCATAGGGACCCGGGGTGGCCGACAGGTAGACCGTCTGGCCGATCCGCTCCAGGAACTCCTCCCACCTCAGCGGGCGGTTGTCCATCGCGGACGGCAGGCGGAAGCCGTGGTCGACGAGCGTGCGCTTGCGGGAGGCGTCCCCCTCGTACATCGCGCCGATCTGCGGGACGGTCTGGTGGGACTCGTCCAGGACCAGCAGGAAGTCCTCGGGGAAGTAGTCGAGCAGGGTGTTGGGCGCGCTGCCCGGCTCGCGGCCGTCCATGTGGCGCGAGTAGTTCTCGATGCCGGAGCAGGTGCCGATCTGGCGCATCATCTCCAGGTCGTAGGTGGTGCGCATGCGCAGCCGCTGGGCCTCAAGGAGCTTGCCCTGGCGCTCCATGGTCTCCAGCGTCTCGGCCAGCTCGGCCTCGATGCCCCGGACGGCGCTCTCCATCCGCTCGGCGCCCGCGACGTAGTGGGAGGCCGGGAAGATGTAGAGCTCGGTGTCCTCGGTGATCACCTCGCCGGTCAGCGGGTGCATGGTCGAGAGCTTCTCGATCTCGTCACCGAACATCTCGATGCGGACGGCGAGCTCCTCGTACTTGGGAATGATCTCGACGGTGTCGCCGCGCACCCGGAAGGTGCCCCGGGTGAAGGCCATGTCGTTGCGGGTGTACTGCATGTCGACGAGGCGGCGGAGCAGGCTGTCGCGCTCGATCTCCTGGCCGACCTTGAGCCTGACCATGCGGTCGACGTACTCCTGCGGGGTGCCCAGGCCGTAGATGCACGAGACCGAGGCGACCACGATCGTGTCGCGGCGGGTCAGCAGCGAGTTGGTCGCCGAGTGGCGCAGCCGCTCGACCTCCTCGTTGATCGAGGAGTCCTTCTCGATGTAGGTGTCGCTCTGCGGGACGTATGCCTCGGGCTGGTAGTAGTCGTAGTAGGAGACGAAGTACTCGACCGCGTTGTTGGGCATCATCTCGCGCAGTTCGTTGGCGAACTGCGCGGCGAGCGTCTTGTTGGGCTGGATGACCAGGGTGGGCCGCTGGAGGCGCTCGATCAGCCAGGCGACCGTGGCGGTCTTGCCCGTACCCGTGGCGCCCAGCAGGACGTTGTCCTTGTCACCCGCCTTGACGCGCCGTTCGAGCTCGGCGATCGCGGTGGGCTGGTCGCCCGAAGGGGTCATGTCGGTGACGACCTCGAAGGGGGCCACCTTGCGCTGCAAATCTGTTACCGGCCTCACCTGTTCCACTGTAGGCGGCGTGACCGACAATCCTTCTCCGTACGGTCTCCCGCCGGGGCGACCGGCTTAACCGCAAAGCAAGTGAACCGCAAGCGGGGTCCCCTTTACTGGCCGACGTGCCCGTGCTTACAAAGCGTGATATATCGAGCTTTCGACATATGACTACCTCGGAGGTGTGATGTCCCGGCCAAGAGAAGCCATGCAGTACGCGAGGGCCGCGGCCCAGACGATAGGGCAGGGCGGCGACATGCGCCAGGTGGTCGGGCAGGCCGTCGGACAGTTCGCCGGGCAGGTGACCGGGCAGGCCGCCGGGAGTCCCGGGGCCGCCGGGAGCGAGGGCTTCGCGCTCAACCCCTCCGACTTCGCCGCCGCCCGTGACCAGGGCGCCTCCCCGGGCACGATCATCGAGGCCCGCAGCGCGCCGCTCAACGAGGCCGGCGAGATCGTCAACCGGAGCTTCAGCGGCAACGGCCAGCACGGCGAGCCCGTCCACGTCATCTCCCCCGTGGTCATCCCCAAGAGCGGCGCCGCCAAGGTGATCATCCCGCTGGTGGTGCTGGCCGGCCTCGGCCTGGTCGGGCTGGTCGCCACCGGCCTCCCGGACGGGGCGCGGGTGCTGTTCGGCCCGCACTACTGGGCCGTGCTGGTGCTGGCCACGGTGTTCCTGTGGTGGCGCAGGAGCGTGGTCATGGTGCCCGAGGGCTGCAAGGCCCTGATCACCAAGTTCGGCAAGCTCGTGCAGATCGCCGAGCCGGGCCGGGTGACGCTGTTCAACCCGTGGAAGCGGGTCAGCTACATCGTCAACACCACCCGCGAGTACCCCTTCAACGCGCCCATCCGCGAGGCTCCCACCCAGCAGGGCGTCAAGGCCAGCGTCGATCTGTTCCTGCAGTTCCGGATCGAGGACCCGGCCGAGTTCATCTTCGTGCTCGGCTCGGTCAGCGGCTTCCAGGCCAAGCTGCAGAACGCCATCAGCGAGGTCACCCGCTCGCTGATCTACTCCCAGCGCGCCGAGGAGATCTACGACCTGGTCGGCGAGAGCACGATGGGCATGCTGGACAACCTCAACCAGCAGTTCCTGCCCGCCGTGCGGCTCACCGACGTCAACATCACGCACGCCGAGCCGTCCAGCCAGGAGTACCGGATGGACCTGGCCGCCCCCGAGATGATCAGGGTCGCCAAGGAGGCGTACACCTACGAGTACGAGCTCCAGCTCCGCAAGGAGCAGAACGAGGGCGACCTGATCAAGGAGCTGGCCGGCCTGCAGGAGCAGCTGTCGGCCATCCACGCCGAGATCGCCGGGTACCAGGCCCGGATGGACACCGCGCTGGAGCGCGCCTCGCACCAGGCGAAGGCCCAGGCGGGCCAGCGGCTGGTGGAGGCGGAGTCCACCGCCAAGGCCAACGCGGCGCTGCTGGAGGCCCAGGCGCTGGATATCCGCGCGCTGAGCGCCGCCGAGGCGCCGGAGATCCTCGACTACCGATTCCAGCAGGACCTGCTCGACAAGCTGGAGTCCGTCGCCTCGCACCTGCCGCGCCTGGTGCAGGTCGGCGAGGACGTCGATCTCGACCTGCTCGCGCTGGCCAGGCAGCTGGTCGGCAGCCGCGAGGCGCAGCTGTTCTCCGAGGCGGACATGGCCGCGATCAGGGCGCGGATGGCCGAGATCGGCGGCCGCGTCGAGGAGCGCGGGGCGGAGATCGCCGCCCTGCTCAACCCGCCCGCCGACGTCGCCGCTCCCGTACGAGATGAGGACTGACGTGCACCGGAACGGACCACGAGGCGAACGAGGAGCGGTGAGGACCCAGTGAGCAACGGAGAATTCTCCAAGATCAAGGAATCCCTGGCCTCCTGGTCGGAGATCCGCCAGCTGCTGCGCGGCGGCGAGTCGGGCCAGCTGGTCCCGGTGGTGATCCCCAAGGACCGGCGCGGCTTCGCCTGGGTGACGCTGCTGTTCTTCGCCCTCTACCTGGCGGGTACGGCCGCGCTCGCCGACGGGGTGTTCTCCCTGCTGGCCGCGGTCGGCGCGGTGTTCTTCCTGGTGGTGGCGCTGATCTGGCTCTGGCGGCGGGCGATCATCGAGATCGAGGAGGGCACCACCGGCGTGCGCAGCCGGTGGGGCGCGATCGTCGGCACGCTGCCGCCCGGCCGTCACTACCTGTGGCTGCCGTGGGACCGGGTGGACGCGGTGGTGGACACCTCCACCGAGATCCCCTACTCCGCGCCGATCGTGGCCTGCCCGACCGCGGAGAACGTCCCGCTCAAGTCGATCGAGTTCTTCCTGAAGTTCCGCATCGTCGACCCGGTGGCCTTCGTCCGTACGATCGGCGCCGGCAACTTCGACCTGGTGCTCAGCAGCGCCGTACAGGACGCCATCCGCCAGCGCAGCCGCCTGGTGCGGACCGAGCGCGCCTACGACCTGCGCGGCTCCGACGTCGGCGACATGCAGGAACTCCTCACCCGCCAGCTCGGCCGGTACGGCGTGCGGATCACCGGCGCCAACATCCCCGACGTGCAGCTGCCCGACCAGTACCAGCAGCACCTGGCCACCCGGGAGAAGGTCGCCAAGGAGCTGTCGGCCTTCGAGCGCGAGTGGGAGCTCACCCGCAAGCGCAGGATCGACACCCTGCTGATGGAGATCGAACGCTCCAAGAAGACGCGGGACGCGCGTATCGTCGAGGTACGAGCCGCCGCCAACACAGCGCGTAAGGACGTCGCCCGCATGCTGGAGGAGCACGAGACCGAGGCGCAGCGGGTGCGCTGGGAGATCGAGGCCAAGGGCCGGGCCGAGCTCACCTCCGCCGAGAACGAGGCGAAGGGGCTGCGCAGGCTGGCCGACTCCTACCGCGACAACCGCGCCGTGCTCCAGTACGAGCTGGCCCGCCGCAGGCTCGACGTGGGCGCCAAACTCGCGGAGAACGCACCTCGTCCCGTCGTCGTCCGCACCACCGGCGCCTCCGGCGACACCTCCGCGCTGTCCACCCTGCTTCTGGCCCAGCTCCTGCCCCAGTTGGGCGGCGGCAACGGCCAGGTCGCCCCGCCGAACCAAATCCCCTGAGAAAACCTGGAGTCAAGATGGTGTTCCGTAAGCTGATGGCCGCGTTCGGGGCGGGTGTCGAGGTCGACACGGTCCTGCAGAACTCGCACGTGCGGCCCGGCGAGGTCTTGCGCGGGCAGGTCAACTTCCGCGGCGGCGGCTCCGACTACAAGGTCGAGGGCATCTTCATCGACTTCACCGCCGTGGTCGAGGTCGAGAGCGGTGACAACGAGTACAAGTCGACCTACAGCTTCCTGCGCCAGCAGATCACCGGACCGTTCCACCTGGCCGCGGGCGCCCCGCAGTCGGCCCCCTTCCAGATCCAGGTCCCCTGGGAGACCCCGATCAGCGCCATCGGCGGCCACCCGCTGCGCGGCATGCAGCTCGGCGTCTCCACCGAGCTGGCCCTGGCCGGCGCGCTCGACAAGGGCGACCTCGACCCGCTGTTCGTCAACCCGCTGCCCGCCCAGGACCACCTGCTCGGCGCGCTGGACCGGATGGGCTTCCGCTTCAAGAAGGCCGACCTGGAGCGGGGCACCCTGCACGGCTCGCGGATGCCGTTCTTCCAGGAGATCGAGTACTACGCGGGCGGCGAGTACCACCGCCACTTCAACGAGCTGGAGCTGACCTTCATCGCCGGCCCCCAGGCGATGGACATCATCCTGGAGGCCGACAAGCGCGGCGGCTTCCTGTCCTCCAGCCACGACACCTACAGCCGCTTCACCGTCCACTACAACGACCACCCGGGCCAGGTCGAGCAGTCGCTGCGCGCCGGCCTCCAGGCCATGGCCCAGAAGCGCGGCTGGTTCTGACCTTTCTCGCGTCACGGCCGCGGCCCGGCCACCACCACCC
>NZ_JBEOZN010000127.1:0-27796 GCF_040298085.1 Streptosporangium sp. NPDC001681
CCAGGACGTCGTCGCCGTTGACGATCAGGCCGGTCTCGGCGGTGTTGACGTTCCAGCCGATGCCGTCGCCGTGGTCACCGCGCCACAGCCAGGCCGACAGGTTGGCCTTGGCGGGCAGCGGCGCCCCCGCCAGCAGGTCCGACAGCGGCCGGGGCCACCCCCGCGACTCCGCGTACCCCGCCAGGACCTTCCCGGCCACCGCCCACAACTCCCGCGCGGGCCCGGCTCCGGAAAGGGAGGCGGCGATCTCGGCGAGATGGTTGACCATCAGGCAGTAGACCACCCGGCTCCAGCCGGCCTCCGCGTCGTAGGTGAGGGCCTCGGCGACCCGGGCCGGCAGGCCGGACAGGTCGTGCCGCCCGGCGACGAGCTTCGTGCCCTCCATGTCGCGGAAGACCGCCTCCACCGGCAGCCCCTCCGCGTCCACCCCGATCAGCACGTTCTGCAGGTGAGGTTCGAGCACCACGCCGTGGCCGAGGTAGGCGTCGAGCACCGGCAGCGCCACCCGCTCCACGTACGCCCGCCACCAGCGCACCGGATCGGCGGACGTCACCTGCCGCCCGGCGGCCAGTGTGCCGCTCAGCAGGGGGGTCACCCCGGGTCTGCAGACCGACCACGGGCTGACCCGGACGATGACGCCGAGCCCCTCAAGCAGCCGGGTGCCCAGCTCGGCGGAGCGGTAGCCGGGTTCGGGCAGCCAGCGGGTGCCGGGGAAGGTCGCGGACAGCTCTCCGAACATCGGCCCGAGACGGCGGCTCAGCTCGACCGCGCCCGCCAGCTCGTACCAGGAGTTCTTCCGCAGGCAGTTGGTGATCCGCACGTCCAGGCTGAACTTCAGGCACCGGTCGATCAGCGGCTCGTAGACGGTACGGACCGACGAGGTGGGAACCGCCATCCGGGTACTGTTCCCCAGGTCGAGAAGCCGGCCGTCGGCCAGTGGCGCGGCCAGGTCGGCCGAGAGCAGCTCCAGCTGCCACGGGTGCGCGGGCAGCAGCGAGTAACCGGGCGGCGCCGCTCCGAGCGCGTCGAGCGAGCCGGCCTCGCCCGCCTCCGCCAGCACGTCGTCCCTGACCCCGAGCAGTCGCAGCGGAAAACTCGCGTGCGCCTCGGGCGCGTAGCGCAGCCAGTCCGCGCCGCCGCGCGCCTTCGGGCTGGGGTGGAACGGGTGACCGAAGACCAGCGCCTGCTCCGAGGCCAGCCACGGGTCGGCGGGGGGCGGCACGTCCCGCCGGGCCGCGAGCAGCGCCGCCATGGCGTCCCTGCTCGCGGCCACCTGGACGGCGAACTCGTCGTTGCCCTCGCCGAGCTCGGTCTCCACCAGCCGGACGAGCAGGTCCGCCGAGAGCGGCTGCCAGGAGTCGTTCTCCAGCCACTCGGCCCGCCCCTCGAAGCGCAGCGCGAGCCCGCCGTGCGCACGGGCCCGCAGCAGGGTGTCCGCGACACGCAGCAACACGTACGGCTCGTCGTGCCTGACCTGCCCGCGAGGTCCCGAGATCTCCCGCACGCAACAGCGCAGCAGCGCCGCCAGTGAAGCCTCCTCGGCGACGGCGGCGGGGGAGTCGAGGGCGAGGCTGGTCATGGCGTCCTTCCGGGGGTCGCGGCCGGGGTGGCCTGGGGCTGCTGGCGGAGGTAGTTCGGCCCGCTCGTGCCGTAGAACTTGTTCACATCCCGCGCGCCGGTGCGCGCCTTGTCCACCAGGGTCCCGGCGGTGACCATCGACTTGCCGACGAGCCTGGCGGCGTCCAGGGTCCTGGCCCGCAGCAGCCTGGCCATCGGGTTCTCCCCGTACTCGTCGAGCGCTCCGGCGAGCGCGTCGCGGACCAGCTCGGAGGCCCGCGGCGACGGCAGCGCGCCGAACGCCACGGCGGCGGCCGCCAGATGCAGGGTGATGGTCACGAACATGTCGGCGAGCGCGTGCGGGTCGTCGGTCAGCATCCGCGCGTCCGTGAAGTCCGGGACCGGGAGGCCGGCACCTCTCAGCAGGTCGGGTGAGGTCAGCAACCCGTCGTTGTCCTTGACGAGCAGCCGCACGACACTTTCGCCCGCGGTATCGGTGTCGAACACCAGTGAGAGGTTCTGCTGGTGGGCCTCGAGCGCGGTGCCGTACCTGACGAAGAGCCGCACGTGGAAGCGGAACAGCACCCGCAGGTACCGGGCGAGCAGACCGGCGACGTCCCCGCCGAACCACCGTCCGGCGAGACCCTCCACGACCAGGCCGCCCCCGGGCAGCGGTGCCGCCAGCGCCGCGACGGAGACGACCTCCCCCACGGGCTGGCGGCGCAGCAGCCAGCCCAGATACTCATGCCCGGCGTGCCCGTACGTCTGCTCGTCGGCCAGCAGCACCTCGGGATCGGGCATCGCCCGCAGCAGCAGCTCGGCCCGCGCCCCGTCGGCCAGCGTGCCGGGCTTGATCGACCGCCGGTTGCGCAGCCCGAGGGTGCTGGTGGCCAGCGGCAGCTTCAGGTGCGCGCCCGGGGCGATCTCGACGGTGCGCATCGACAGCGTGGGCCTGACCCGCAGATACGGCTGAGGGGCCACGGTCGCCCACGGAATCTCCTCGACGCGGGGGACCGTCAGCGGGTGCACGGGGAACAGCGCGTGCGTCCCGGCGAGACTCTCCGCCAGCCCGACGGCACGGAACCCGGGTGCCCCCGGCATCTCGGCCCCGGTGAGCCGCTCCCGGGGAACCGCGGCCCAGCGCAGCTCGAAGGCGGGCGCGAACTCCGGCGCGTACCCGGTCAGTTCCTCGTCGGACAGGCCGATCCGGCACCGGGCCGTCGGGTAGACGGGGTGATCGACGAACGCGGCCAGCGTCTCGTACCACACGCTGTCGCGTCCGCCACCGGTTTCCGTCGTGCCCGTGGTGCCGGACGTGGCGTCGGGGTGCGGGGTGGCGGGGTGTGCGGTGGCGGCGGCCAGTCTGGCGAGTACCTCTTGGTGGTGGAGGTCGTGCAGGTCGAGGGCGCGCAGCGCCTCGTGGCACTCCCTGGCGAACGACTCGACCCCGGCCGCGTCGGCGGGGTCGGAGACCTCCCGCAGCGTGTGCAGGACCTCCCGCAGCTGGAGCGCCTCCTGCGGGGCCGCGACGAAGTCCTGGAACAGCGAGCCGGGGAGCAGCCGCACCCGCCTGCCCCCCGGCAGGACCAGCGCGACGCCGTCCTTGCCGTGGGTCACCCGCCTGGCCAGGCCGCCGTAATCCTCGCGCAGCAGCGCGTTCAGCACCCGGACGGCGAGGTACGACTCCCGCCCGCGCGCCGAACCTCCGCCGATCCCGCGACCGTCCACGGTTCCCTGGCCGGTCACACGTCGGTTCGCGGGTCCCCGGCTCATGCGATCACCCACGGGTTCTCCGCCCTGAAGGCCGCGACGGCGGCGTCCACGCCCGCCCGGTCGGGCCCGGTCGCACGGACGATGCCCAGGTAGTCGCGGTTGGTGTTGCTCCGGTCGATCCGGTCGCCCACGGCGCGCAGCGGCCGGTGCCAGATCCGGACCGGGTCGCCGGGGGCGGGGACGACGGTCCCGGGAGCCTCCACCACGGTCCCCGAGCGATCGGCGACCAGGCTCAGCGCGGTCCCGTGCCCCCGCACCGGGGCGAGGTCCGCCGGCCCCATCCCGAGATGCGTCCCGAGAACGAGCTCGAACAGGGGCACCTGGAGCAGGCTCGCCAGCAGGAAGTCGCAGTGGTCGCCGATCACCCGGTAGTTGACCTCGACGATCCGTGGTCCGGCCGGGGTCATCACGTATTCGGTGTGGCAGGCCCCGAACCCCACCCGGAGTGCCTCCAGCGCCCGCAGCACGTGGTCGCGACCGGGAGGCGGCTCCCAGTCGAGCCGTTCCTCCACGAAGTGCGGCAGTGGCCCGAGAGTGGTGCGGAAACCGCCGAGCACCCTGATCCGCTCGCCGTCGCCGAGCGTCTCCATCGTGTGCAGGGGACCGTCGAGATACTCCTCCACGACCAGCGTCTCCGCCGGCCGCCTGCCCCTGATGGACAGGACGGCCGCCGCGAGCTCGCCCGCGTCGTGGACCAGCACGACGTCCTCGCTGGCCACGCCCTCGCACGGTTTCACGACCGCGGGGAAGGGCAGGTCCGCGACCGGCGGGTCGGCCGGTGCCAGCCGCGCGGTACGGACGGTCTCGACCCCGGCCGAGGCCAGCCGCCGCCGGGTGAGCGCCTTGTTCTTGGTGTCGACGCAGGCCCGCCAGTCCTTGCCGGGGAGTCCGAAGTACGCGGCGGCGAGTGCGGTCTCCGCCTGGATGTGGTCGGAGTTCGAGAAGATCGCGTCCGGGGTGCGGTGGTGCGCGACGGTGTCGATGACCGCCCGCGCGTCGCGCACGTCGCAACGGAGCACCTCCGCTCCATGGTCACGGTACTGTTCCGGCCGGTCGGTGAGGATCGTGACCTCGCACCCGAGTGCGCGTGCCGCCGGGAGGAAACCGTCGGTGACCGAGTCCGTCGGTTTCAGCGCGGTGAGGTACAGCCGCAATGCAGGAACCCCCGATATCAGGTAAGGCTAACCTAACTCGGTGCATCCTAGCGGGATGGAGATCATCGCGCCGGGATGATCGGTCTATTGACCGTATACGTCCGTGTCGTCAAAAGATGGGGTCTTTTCTGGAGGGCCTCCGGCCAGGGGTGACGCCGTCGGCCCTGTGCGGCTCCGCGTTCCGGCGGCGTAATATGTGCACTCGTTTGGGGAGGCGGAACGGCGTGGAGATCGCTGCACAAGAAGGACTTCTGGGGCCGCTGCTGCTCGCGCGCAGCGCCATCGACAGGTCGGCGGTGCTCCGCGGCGACACCGAGTGGCTGGAGCGGGCCTGGGCGGACGGCGCGACCAGGGTCGTGGTCGTCGACGACGGGCAGGCGCTGATCCGGCGCAGCGGCGGAGAGGCGGAGCTGGTCCTGCTGTCCACCGCCGACGCTCCCGAGGGAGAGCGTTACCTGCTCGGCGTCGACGCGGAGGGCATCGCCTACTTCGCCGTGACGGCGTCGCTGGCCACCGCCACCCATACCGGCTCCTTCAACCGGATCGTCTCCCCGCTCGACCCCTCGGAACTGGGTGAGGGGCAGACCGTCGCCGCCGGGTTGCGCCAGGTGGGATCGTTGCTGGGCGATCTGGACGCCGGCCTGCTGGTGTACGCGGTCGCCCTGGAGGCATGGCACTCCACCCACGAGTACTGCCCCCGATGCGGGAGCCGCACCGAGGTCCGGGCCGGCGGGCATGTGCGCGTCTGCCCCAAGGACGACAGCCAGCACTTTCCCCGGGTCGACCCTGCGGTGATCATGCTGATCCACGATGACGACGACAGGTGCCTGCTGGCCAGAGGACCGCAGTGGCCCGAGGGGCGGCTGTCGGTGCTGGCCGGTTTCGTCGAGCCGGGCGAGTCACTGGAACAGGCCGTGGCGCGCGAGGTGTCCGAGGAGGTCGGCGTGCGGGTCACCGATGCGCGCTACATGGGCAGCCAGCCCTGGCCGTTCCCGCGCAGCCTGATGCTCGGCTTCTTCGCGCGGGCCACGTCGACGGAGTTCGTGCTGGACTCCGAGGAGATCGCCGAGGCCCACTGGTTCAGCCGCGCCGAGCTGCTGGCCGCGATGGAGAGCGGCGAGGTGCGCCTGCCGTCGGAGCTGTCGATCGCCCGCAGGCTCATCGAGACCTGGTACGGCGCACCGCTGACCGGCGACTGGTGAACGTGTCCGCCGCCGTGTCCGCCGCCATGTCCGCCGTACGCCACGGGCGCTGACGGATCCGGCGGCCGAGACCGCGCGGGCTCAGCCGCCGACGACGGTGACGGGCACCCGCTGGACCGAGTTGTCGGCGAATCCCCCGCGGTTCCACGGCGCATCCATCGGATTCCTCCAGCGGCGAGGTGCTACCGGTCTGACTTCGGGGCTTTCGCGGGACATGCTCCGGCCCGGACACTCGTGCCGCGTGCTCGTACGTCCGCGATGGAGCCCGTACCGGTATGCGGGGCCCGGGCATGTGTGAGCCCCGGTTTTCGGTGGAACCGGGGCTCGGGTGGTGCGGGGGGACGGTTACACGCCCGCGCCCGCCAGGATGCGCTTGACCTCGATCACCGAGGGGTTGGTCCTGACGATCTGGCCGGTGGGGGAGTCGACCACGACGGTGGGCACGACCTGGTTGCCGTTGTTGACGCTCATGACGAAGGTGGCGGCGTCCGGATCGCTCTCGATGTCGACCTCGTTGTAGGAGATGCCCTCGCGGCTGAGCTGGCTCTTCAACCGCTTGCAGGGGCCGCACCAGGTGGTGGTGTACACAGTCAGCGCCATGTCGTGAAAAATCCCCTCATGTGATGTCCGGCGCCATTGGCAACAAAGTGAGAGCCCTTCATCTTCCCGATGAGAGAAGCTTCTCCGCGACCCATTGCTGGACCTGCTCCGCCACGCCGGGCAGCCGGTAAAGAGGCGCGCTGTGCTCGATGCCCTGCTCGGTCAGCACCGTCACCGGCACGCCGACCTGCTGCAGGTGCTCCTTGAGTTGCCTGCTGTGCTCCGCCGACACGAACTCGTCCGACGAGTGCACGATCAGCATGGGCGCGTCGCCGCGGCTCGCGTGCCACGGTACCTCCATGCTGGTCCACACCCTGGCGCACTTGCCGGTGGGCTCGCAGCCCCCGGCGAGCTTGATGGCTGAATCGCGCAATTTGCGCTTGTTCGGGTCGAGGGTGCCGATGCCTTCGGTGTACGCGGTGAGCGGGGAGATCACCGGAGAGATGCCGACCACGCCGCGCAGGCCGGGCAGGCCGTTCTTGTAGGTACCGACGGCGGTGGCCAGATGGCCTCCGGCGGAGAAGCCGACGACCACGTAGTTGTTCGGGTCGAAGGACCAGCGCGCCGCGTGCCGTCGCGCGGTGGCGATGGCACCGAAGGTGTCGGTGCGCGGGGCAGGCCAGGAGGCGTCGCCCGAGAGACGATAGTTGATGTTGAAGACCACGTAGCCCTGTTCGGCGTAGCTACGGCTCACCTCGGTCATGTACTTCTTGTCACCCGAGGACCACCAGCCGCCGTGGATCAGGAAGACGCCCGGCCGCTTCAGCTCGTCGGGCTGGTACCAGACGTCCATGCGCTGGCGCACGTGCCGGCCGTAGGCCACGGTTTCGACAAGGGTGCCCTGGACCAGCGGGGCGGTCCCTGTGCTCGGCGTTGGAGCCGGAGTCGGAGTCGGAGCCGGCGTCGGGGTGACCTTGCCCGCCTTTCCGTCACCGACCTGGGTCGGCGCTGAGATCGCGTGTGCGGACGCGGTCGTGTGCACCACCGCGGGTCCGACCACCGTCGCCGCCAGAGCGAGCGCACCCACGGTTACCCAACTTCGCACGGGCCTCTTCCTTCCCCGGAACCAGTCGCACCTCATTGTGGGGCAAAAGGCCCACTTTATGCATCTCGGTGATCGATACAGGGTGAAGGCGGCATGTTGCCAGAATGAGCGAGGTTTGGCCAGAGCCTGGGAGGATGTTGCGGCCCGGTCCGTTCGACTGCCTGTAAGGAGGCTCTGTGAGGCCCGACGACATTCTGGCGGCACTGGATCCGGAGCAGCGTGAGGTGGCCGAAGCCGTCCGGGGACCGGTCTGCGTCCTTGCCGGCGCGGGGACGGGCAAGACCCGCGCCATCACCCATCGCATCGCGCACGCCGTCCACAACGGGGTGGTCGACGCCCAGGGGGTGCTGGCGGTGACGTTCACCACACGCGCGGCCGGTGAGCTCAGGCAGCGGCTGCGCCAGCTCGGCGCGCCGGGCGTGCAGGCGCGCACCTTCCACGCCGCCGCACTGCGTCAGCTCACCTACTTCTGGCCGCGGGTCATCGGCGGCGACCCGCCCAGGGTGATCGAGTCGAAACTGCCGCTGCTGATCGACGCCTGCCGCTCCCTGCGCAAGAACCAGGACCGCTCGGAGTTGCGCGACATCGCCTCCGAGATCGAGTGGGCCAAGGTCACCCAGATCGGCCCCGAGGACTACGCGGAGGCCGCGAAGAAGGCCGGCCGGACCTCTCCCGTACCGGCCGAGGAGGTCTCCCGGCTCTACGAGACGTACGAGACCCTCCGCCGCGACCGGCACCTGGTCGACTTCGAGACCATCCTGGAGCTCACCGCGGCCGTGATGACCGAGCACCGCGAGGTGGCCAATGAGATCCGCAGGCAGTACCGCTACTTCGTGGTCGACGAGTACCAGGACGTCAACCCGCTGCAGAAGCTACTGCTGGACACCTGGCTCGGCGGGCGCGACGACCTGTGCGTGGTCGGCGACCCCAACCAGACGATCTACTCCTTCACCGGGGCCACGCCTCGCTACCTGACGGGTTTCTCGGTCGAGTACCCCAACGCCACCGTGATCAAGTTGGTCCGTGACTACCGCTCCACCCCCCAGGTCGTCTCCCTGGCCAACCGGGTGCTCGACCGGGCGAGGACCCCGCACAAGCTCGCCCTGATCGCCCAGCGTCCGGACGGTCCCGAACCGGTTTTCGCCGAGTACGACGACGAGACCGCCGAGGCGGAGGGGGTGGCGCGGGCAGTGCGGAAACTCGTCACCGGCGGCGTGCCGACCCGTGAGATCGCCGTGCTGTTCCGGGTCAACGCCCAATCCGAGGCGTACGAGCAGGCATTCAGCAAGGCCGGCCTGCCGTACGTGCTGCGCGGCGCCGACCGGTTCTTCGAGCGTCCCGAGGTCCGCCAGGCGGTCGTGCTGCTGCGCGGCGCCGCACGCTCCGCCGAACCCGGCGACACGCTCGCCTCTACCGTGCACCACATCCTGTCCGGCATCGGGCTCACCCCCGAGGCACCCGGCGGAGGCAAGGCCCGCGAGAAATGGGAGTCGCTGAAGGCCCTGGCCGACCTCGCCGAGGACCTCGCCGCCGCGGGCGCGGACCTGCCCGCCTTCGTCGCGGAGCTGGAGCGCCGGGCCAGCGAGCAGCACGCGCCGCCGGTCGAGGGGGTCACCCTCGCCTCGCTGCACGCGGCCAAGGGCCTGGAGTGGGACGCGGTCTTCCTCGTCGGCGTCACCGAGGGCATGCTGCCGATCATCTACGCGGAGACACCTGAGCAGATCGAGGAGGAACGTCGCCTCCTGTACGTCGGTGTCACCCGCGCCCGCGCCCACCTGGGGCTGTCGTGGGCGCTGGCGCGCTCGCCGGGAGGCAGGCGCTCCCGCAAACCCTCCCGATTCCTGGACGGGCTGACCGGTCGTGCCACGCAGCGGAGCCGCACACCCGCGGCGGCTGATCGCCGCGCGGTCGCCGCGCCGATCAGCTGCCGGATCTGCGGGAAGACCCTGATGGCCGCCGCCGAGCAGAAGCTCGGCAGGTGTGCCACCTGTCCCGCGGACTACGACGAGGCACTGCTCGAAGCGCTGAAGGCATGGCGTACGGGAGTCGCGAAGAAGGAGAAGCTCCCGCAGTGGGCGGTCTTCACCGACGTCACCCTCCAGGCCATCGCCGAGCGGGCACCGGTCTCCGAACAGGACCTGTTGACGATTACGGGAATCGGACGCGTCAAACTGGAGCGTTACGGTGAAGCGGTGCTCGAACTGTGCCGTGCCGCCGCAAACCATACGGAGGGCGCGTGAACGAGGCGTTAAAGGAGCTCCTGGACCTGCTTGACCTGGAGCAGATCGAGCTCGACATCTTCAGGGGACGCAGTCCCGAGGAGCGTATCCAGCGTGTCTTCGGTGGTCAGGTGGCCGCGCAGGCCTTGGTCGCCGCGGGGCGGACGGTGCCCGACGGCCGCGACGTCCACTCGTTGCACGCCTATTTCATCCGCCCGGGAGACCCGGCCATCCCGATCGTCTACAACGTGGAGCGGGTCCGTGACGGCCGCTCCTTCACCACCCGGCGAGTGGTGGCCATCCAGCACGGCAAGGCGATATTCACCATGTCGGCCTCCTTCCACGTGCAGGAGACCGGCGTCGAGCACCAGGCGGCCACGATGCCCCAGGTGATCGATCCTGAGGAACTGCCGTCCTACCGGGACCGGATGCTCCAGATCGTGGGGACGAACTCACTGATGCGCGAGTGGGCGTCCAGGCCCAGGCCGGTGGACGCCCGCTATGTGACCCCTCTCACCTGGGAGGCCCATCGCGACCCGGAGCTTCGAGGTTCGAACACCAACGTGTGGTTCCGTTATGAGGCGGAGCTGCCCGACGACCCGCTGCTGCACGTGGTGCTCGCCGCCTACGCCTCCGACTTCACCCTGGTCGACACCGTGCTGCTGGCCCACGGTCTGGCCTGGGGCGCCTCCAATGTCTCCGGCGCCTCGCTGGACCACGCGATGTGGTTCCACCGCCCCATCCGGGTGGACGAGTGGGTGCTCTATGCTCAGGAGTCGCCGTGGTCGGGGGCGGCTCGCGGGCTCGCCAAGGGCGAGATGTTCACCCGGTCCGGGGAACTGGCCGTGTCGGTAGTGCAGGAAGCGATGATCCGCGTGAGATAGTCGCAAAGTCGCAGGTAGAAAATATGTTGCCCGCTCTGGTGGCCCGGGTTTAGGGTCATGGTCAAGCAAGTCGGACGTTCCTGTCCGACGATCCACGAATGGAGGTGAGTCCGCTGTGAAGAACATTCTGATGTCGTCCCAGATGGGGCTCGCTTCCGTGCGCCGTAACACCGTTCTGCCCTGCGGCAGCCAGGTCTCCCTCGCCCGTGGCGCGGCAGCTCCGGTTCTGCAGGACAACCCTGCCCGCTTCTGGGTCGAGGCCGACCGTCGGTCCGCCCTGATCGCCTTCGCGACAGAGGCCCCGGCTGTCCCGACCCTTGTGGGCGCCAGCTACGCAGCAACGACCAAGCACATCGGAAACGGTGGACTGCGCGGTCCGCAACCCTGGAGGCATCCTCCGGTCATAATCTGACCGAGGAAAGAGCCTTCAGGCCGCGGATCCGCACCAGGATCCGCGGCCTTCTTGTTTGTCCGCGTCATTCCTGACCCCCACCCAAGAGGTAGCCGAAGATCAACACCTAGCTGAGAGGTGAAACAGATGGGGGCCCAGACGGTCATGGACCTGATCGACGAAGCCACAATCCCCTGTCGTACCGACCCCGACCTGTGGTTCGCCGAGTCTCCGGAGGACGTGGAGTTCGCCAAGGCGCTCTGCGGAGGCTGCCCGATCCGCCAGGCCTGCCTGGCCCGCGCGCTGGAGCGCGAGGAGCCATGGGGAGTCTGGGGCGGCGAGCTCGTCCTGCGGGGGGCGATCGTCCCCCGGAAGCGTCCGCGCGGACGTCCGCGCAAGAACCCGGTCGCGGCCTGAACCATCCGGTCATCGCCCAGACCACCGAGAACTCGATCAACCAGGAATCACACGTTCCCGAAAGGACCACTCCGATGAGCTACTTCAACACCACGGGGCTCGACCTGCCGTCTATGCAAGAAGAACTGGTACGTGACCGAATACGGACCCTCCACCGCGAGGCGGAGGAGCATCGCAGGGCCGCCGGACTTCAACGTCTCCAACGCGCCCAGCGTGGTGCGGAACGCGCCTCGGCGCGCCTGCGCACCGCGCTCCTGCGCCTCGTCTGATCCGTGAGGATCGGCGGCGACGCATAGCGGACGCACAGTGGAACACGGCAGATGAATGAGGGGTGACCCGCTCCAGCGGGCCACCCCTCACGCGTCTCGACGGTGCACCCTGCACGGGTCTCGCCGAACCGCCACTTATGCGTTCTACCGGGGTCCGCCCTGTACGGGTCTCGCCGGGCCGCCACTCATGCGGTTCGGCGGGTCGCCGCTCGTGGGCCTCGCCGAACCGCCCCTTACGCGTCTCGCCGGGTCGTCTCCGGTCAGGCGCTGGCGAGGGTGGGCTCTCCCGTATCCTCGTCGGCGAATCCGGGGACCCAGCGGATGACCTCCTGGCGGAAACGGGCGGTGGCGCCGAGCTGGCAGAGCACGCCGATCCCCGCCGTGTGCACCCGATGGATGAGGACGTACGACGCGGGCAGGTTGAGCTGGCGCACCACGTTGCCCGGACGCAGGTCGGTGGCCATGGCGGCCTGCTGCTGGAGCCACTCCCTGCTGAAGGAGAACTCCTCCACGGAGGTCGGCTCGACGTAGGGGGCGAGGAACGCCCGCAGGGCTTCGGTGTCGATCTCGATGTGCGGGCGGATGAACCCCTCGTCGCGCAGGCCCCGGACCACGGTCTCCATGTCGCCGTTGTTGAAGATGCGGGTCAGCTTCCCGAAGAGCGGCGGGTATCCGTCGGGCAGCCGGTTGACCGCGCCGAAGTCGAGCACGCACATCCTGCCGTCGTCGAGGATCCGGAAGTTGCCCGGATGGGGGTCGGCGTGGAGCATGCCCAGCCGGGCCGGTGAGGAGAACAGGAACCGGACGAGCTGGAGCCCGGCCCGATCGCGCTCCTCCTGGGTGCCGTCGGTGATGACCCGTGACAGCGGGGTGCCGTCGACCCATTCGGAGACGAGCACCTGCTCGTTGGCGGCGATGACATCCGGGATCAGAAAGTCGGGGTCGTCCTTGAACTCCTGGGCGAAGGCGTGCTGCGCCTCGGCCTCGCGCAGGTAGTCGAGCTCCTCGATCACCCGCTCGCGCAGCTCGTTCAGGACCGCCTTGATGTCGAGACCGGGCAGTAGCACCCCGAAGAGCTTGCCGAGCCTGGCCAGCTGGGTGAAGTCGGAGAGCAGGGCCTTTCCCGCTCCCGGATACTGGATCTTGACCGCGACCGTCCGGCCGTCGTGCCAGACCGCCTTGTGCACCTGCCCGATCGAAGCGGCCGCGGTGGGCTTGTCGTCGAATGACTGGAAGTTCTCCCGCCAGTCGTCCCCCAACTGCTCGACGAGAACCTTGTGCACGGTCGCGATGGGAAGCGGTGGAGCCGCGTCCTGGAGCTTGGTCAGGGTCGCGCGGTAGGGACCGGCGATCTCGGCGGGCAGTGCCGCCTCGAAGATGGACAGCGCCTGGCCGAGCTTCATCGCCCCGCCCTTGAGCTCTCCGAGAACCTTGAAGATCTGCTCGGCGGTGCGTTCCTGGATTTCCTGGGCGACGATCTCGGCCGACTTGCCGCCGATCCGTTTCCCGAGTCCGAGAGCGGTACGGCCGGCGAACCCGATGGGAAGGGCCGCCAGCTTTGCAGAGCGCGCAACGGCGCGACGCGGAAGGTCACTCACCTCGGTTAGCGGCGTGTCCCCCGTTACAGCGAGACGCCGCTCCCTCCCTTCGCTGTGCTTGTCCGTCAGCGGCAGGTAGCCGACGCGACCATTGTTAGCGAACCCAACTCGTTTCGGAAGCAACGACATTGAGGATGAACACTCCAGGATCGCCTTTTCCACGTCCAATCTGGCAATACTTCCATTGTGCTGTTTGTCACAACGGGCTCACGGCCATCTATCCAAGCAAGCGCATGACCGGTGGCCGATGCCGCCACCAGCGCGGACAGCGTCGTCCCGCACGCGATCTCCCCTGCGGGGAAGCCGCCCAGGCGCGCACTGACAATGGGCCAGCCGGGGTCGCGATCGCGTCGCGTCAAATCTAGGCAGTGCAGGCACGTGCTCCGTCCAGGTAGTACCAGCGGACCGACCGAACCGAAGGCCTCGAAGGCGGTTGCCAGCAAATGTGGGATCCCCCACTCGACGAGTTCCCTGACCAGGAGGCCGTCCAGGGGCACCACCGGAGCGAGCACCGCCAGGTCGGGTGGCCTGGCCCCGTCGGCCAGCTGGGCGGCGCCGTCGCCGGTCGACGCCGTGAGGCCGGGCGCCAGCCTCCTGGCCACCGCGACCGCACCGTCCTGCCTGCTCATCCCCACCTCCGTCCAGCCGAGCCCGCCGGGGACGACATCCCGTCGCCGGGTCGTACCGGGATCGACGACGCAGATGTGGCCGACCCCTGAGGCGGCGAGCAGGGCGACGACCTGCGCGCCCACCCGGCCCGCGCCGTAGACCCGCACCCGGGCCTGCTGCCTGCGTTCCAGCACGGCAAGCCCTCCGTCGACCGTGCCGGGGGAGAGGGAGAGCGCGTCCAGATCGGGTTGGAGCCGGTCGCGCTCGGCCATCACGAGCGCGCGCAGCGGGCCGGGGCCCGCCGCCGCGTCGTCCACCACCCCCCGGCTGACCAGCAGATCGAGCAGGGTCCGGCCGCGCTCCTCGCCGAGACCCGCGTCGGTGGCGCCGGCCAGCACGCCCGCGAGATCCCTTACGCCGTCGAGACTTTCCACCCAGCGGCGGACCTCCGGCTCCAGATCGCTCAGCACCACCGCGTGCCGGGGATGCAGGCCGAACTGCAGGGTGCGTCGGTCACGGGCGACGCGGCGCAGCGCGGGCTTCAGGCGTGGTCGCATCAGGGGGCCTTTCCTCGAAGGGGGCAGCCTGCGGGAGAGCCGGTGAGCAGGCTGGCCGGGCGTGCCAGCGTGCCATGCCCCCGCGGGCTCCCGGACGTCTTTCCCGCCGCCTGTGGATAACTCCTGCCCTGTGGACAACTTCCGCCGGGCAGGGTGTCCCGGCAGGCCCCTCGGCGGTCGGGCGGAAAACGCCGTGGGTTACGCTCCCCGGCATGAACGAGATCTTGATTGATCGGCGGGAGAACGGTGTCGCGGTGCTCACCCTGAACCTCCCTGACCTGCGCAATGCGATGACCGACGCGATGACCGCCCGGTGGCGGCAGGCCGTCGCCGGCCTCGCGGCGGACCGCGACCTGCGGTGCGTGGTCGTCACCGGAGAGGGGAAGGCGTTCTGCGCCGGGGGAGACCTGTCCTGGCTCGCGGAGCGGCGGACCGAGGACGTCCCCGCCCTACGCGACCGGATGCTCGGCTTCTACCGGACCTGGCTGACGATCGCCGATCTGGAGGTGCCGACCATCGCCGCGGTCAACGGCGCCGCCGTCGGGGCGGGGTTGTGCCTCGCCCTCGCCTGTGACCTGGTCTACGCCGCCGAGGAGGCCAAGCTGCTCGCCCCCTTCACCTCGCTCGGCCTGCACCCCGGCATGGCGGCCACCTATCTGCTGCCCAGGGTCGCCGGGGTGGGTGTGGCCAGGGAGATGTTGCTCACAGGGCGGACGATGACAGGGCTGGAGGCGGCCTCCGCGGGGCTGGTGAACAGGGCGTTTCCCCGTGAGTCGCTGATGGCGGAGGTACTGGGCATCGCGTCGCGGATCGCCGCCAACGCGCCGATCGCCACCCGGCTCACCAAAGTCGCCCTCGCGGGCGGCGGGCACGCCGACCTCGACGCCGCGCTGCGTTGGGAGTCCCTTGCCCAGCCGGTCACCATGGCCTCCGACGACATGCTCGAAGGGCTGGCGGCTCAGCGAGAACAGCGGGTCCCGCGATTCGGCAACGCGTGAGACGGCTGATATCCAGGTTAATTAGATAAGTTGTGACCACACTTGATCGCTCCCGCCGAACAATCGGTGAACGGGGATTGACCAGCGGGAACGTGTTCTACCCCCTGGTGTGAATTCGCCATTCTCGGCTACCGTTCATATGTGCCCCCCGAGACAGTCGAGGTCCGCCGAAGTTCTCGCCGCCGGCGGACGGTTTCTGCGTACCGCGACGGTGAGAAAACGATCGTGCTCCTCCCCGCCGGTCTGAGTAGCACCGACGAGGAACAGTGGGTGCGCCGTATGCTCGATCGACTCGCGGCCAAGGAGCAGCGCAGACGTCCCTCGGACGACGACCTCCTCGATCGAGCCGTCGAGCTGTCGGCCCGCTACCTGGGCGGGGAGGCGAAACCGTCGAGCGTGCGCTGGGTGGAGAACCAGAAGCACCGTTGGGGCTCGTGCACCCCGGATCACGGAACCATCAGGATCTCCACGCGCCTGAGGGGCATGCCCTCGTGGGTGGTGGACTATGTGATCATGCACGAGCTCGTCCACCTGCTGGTGCCGAGTCACGGTTCGCGCTTCTGGGCGCTCGTGGAACGATATCCCAAGGCCGAGCGGGCACGGGGCTTCCTGGAGGGATTCTCCACCGCGGCCCACGGCTCCGCGGAGGAATGGTGACAGAGGATCGAGTGGTGGCCGTTCTCGTCACGCCCTCCGTGGCGGACGCGGCCCCGCCGGGAATCGACGCCGCCGACTTCCTGACCGCCGTCGCCGAGGACACCTACGAACTCGTCGCCGGGCTCGACTTCGTCTCACCGATCGTGGTGACGAGCGTACCGGGCATGGAGGAGATCGTCTGGCCGGGCACCCCTGTCGTTGAGATCCCCGACCTCTCGGGGAGCGCCCTGGTCGAGGCGGCCTTCGCCGCCCTGCCCCACGGCGAGCAGGCGGTCCTGCTGAGCGCCGACGCGCCCGACCTGCCTCCGCTGCTCATCGGCAAGCTCTTCCGCGAACTCGGCCGGGCACGGATCGCCGTCTGCCCTGCCGCGGGCGGTGGCACGGTGGCGCTGGCCGCCCACCTGCCCTACCCGGGCTGGGCCTCGGTGGGTTTCGACGACCTCGACCCGGTCAAGGCGCTCCGTGCCTCGGCGCCCGGCAGCCGTATGGTCGCCAGGGGGCCCGGCTGGCATCGCCTGCGTGCTCCCGGAGACCTCCACCTCCTCGACCCGGGCCTCGAAGGCTGGGACAACACCCGGGCGCTGCTCTCGGCCTGAGCGGCCCGGGTGCCCGAGCCGTCAGGGCGAGGGCAGGCGTAGGTCGGCGAAGACGGCCCGGTGATCGGTGCCGGGAACGCTGTGCACGCTGACCGCGTTCACGCCCACCCGCCGGTCCACCACGACATGGTCGATCGTGATCAGCGGCGGGACGCGCTTGTTGACCGGCCAGGTGGGGGTCAGCCCCTCTCCGGCGCTGTCGGCCGCGTCCTGATAGCCGCGGCCAAGAAAACGGCGCATGGCCGCGTGGTCGAGGCTGGCGTTGAAATCGCCCGCGAGGATGCGGATCGTGTCGGGCGCGGCGGAGGGCAGGGCGTCCAGCGCCGCCGTCCAGTCGTACACCTGCCTGCCCAGCGGCGGGAAGGGGTGCACGTCGATGATCTCGACGGGCTTGGCGCCGGGGATGGTCATCAGCGCGGCGGGCATGTTGTGCCCGATCGCCTCGAACAGGTTCTCCCTGGGGGTCAGCGGATACCGGGAGTACAGGCCGCTGCCGCCGGCGCTCCACTCCGGCTCCAGCACCTGGTACGGCATGACGCCGCCAAGGCCGGCCGCCTCCAGCTTCTCGACCATTCCCGGGGTCAGTTCCTGGGTGCTCAGCACGTCCGGGTCCAGCCGCCGGACCAGGTCCATCACGGCGTCGGGCTCGGCATGCCCGAACAGCGTGTTGAGTGTCAGCACCCGCAGGGGCGTTCCCGTCACCACATCCCCGGAGCGAAAGGCCCTGGGGAGCACGCTGAGGCCGAGCGCCGCGGTGGTGACCAGCGCGACGGCCGTCGCGGCCCGGTTGCGGGTCAGCGCGGACAGCAGCACCGGTACCAGCGAGGCGGCCGCCACGTACGGGGTACCGGTCATGAGCTGGGTGGTCAGCGAGTCGCGTTCGAGTCCGGCCACCCGGGCCACCGCCCAGGCGGCGAACGGCGTCACCGCGGCCCAGGCGAGGGATTTGGGGATCCTCCAGCGCCGCGGCGGCGTCACGACCGCGCCTCTGGCGCTCCTGTCAGCCACGATGTCTACGCTCACAGTGCCCCGATCCGCTCTGTACAGCCTGATTGGGAACGAAGATATCCAGGCAGAGGTGAGACAAGCATAAAACGGTCCAACGCCCGCGGAAGACGGCCGGAAATCGACCGATTCATCGGAACCTATGCGTTCCGGGAAGCCGCCGAGACCTGGAACCCCCCGGTGGCCGCCGCGCCGCCCGGTGCGGTCGTCGCCGAGCCGCACAGGGCGAGCGTCCAGCCATCCGGAGCCGCGGTGGCACCGAGCCGCAAGGGCCCGAGCCGGTACCGGGCCGGGTTCCCGGTCAACCGGAGCGCAGGGCCTCGCGGGCGCGGCGGGCCAGGCGGCGGGTCGCCTCGTCGGAGAGTTCGGGGATCTCGTCCACGGGGAACCAGCGCAGGTCGAGCGACTCGGCGCTGATCACGGCCTCGACGTCCGCAGGGGCGACCGCGCCGTACTCCACGTCCAGATGGCTGCTGTGCGGCGGATGGCACCAGACCCGGTGCCGGTCGAGTGCCAGCGGACCGGGCAGCAGCCGCAGGCCCGGAATACCGGACTCCTCGGTGGCCTCACGCATCGCCACCGCCTCAAGGGAGACATCGCCGCGCTCGCAGTGGCCGCCCATGGGCAGCCACATCCCGGCCTTGGGGTGCAGCGTCAGCAGAACCCGCTCGCCGTCGTGGGAGAGCACCGCGGTCGTGGCCGTCAGGTGACCGGTGACGCACTCGCGCCACATCGCGTCATCATGGGCGTGTACGTGATCCAGGAACTCCTTGCGGAGGATCTCCTCCTCCGCCGTGGGCGCGATCCACCCCGTGAGCACGTCCCGCGCGTCGGCGCGCAGGCTCACGCGCCGCCCCCACCGGCGTCGCCCTTGTCATCGCCCTTGTCATCGTCCTCGCCGGGAGTGGCGGGAGGCTCGCGCAGAGATCCCTCCAGGGACGACAGGTCGAGCTCGGGCTCGCCCCGTACGAACCCCTCGGGGTTGTCGAGGTCGTCGGCGGTGGGCATGAGGTCGGGGTGGCTCCAGACCGCGTCGCGGCCGTCGATGCCCCGGTCGGATTCCAACGCCTGCCACAGGGTGGCGGCCTCGCGCAGGCGGCGGGGCCGGAGTTCGAGGCCGACGAGCGTGGCGAAGGTCTGCTCCGCGGGGCCGCCGGTCGCCCTGCGCCGCCGTACGGTCTCCGCCAGCGCCGTCGCCGAGGGGAGCTTGCCGTCCGCGGCGCCGTCCACGACGGTGCCGACCCAGCCCTCGACGAGAGCGAGCATGGTCTCCAGCCGGGACAGGGCGGCCTTCTGCCGCTCGGTCTCCTCGGGCTTGAGCAGGTTGCCGCCGCTCAGCGCCTGCTGGAGCTGCTCGGGATTGTTGAGATCGAGCCCGCGGAGCTGCTCCTCCAGGGCGGAGGCGTCCACCGTGATGCCCCTGGCGTACTCCTCCACGGCTCCGAGCAGGTGCGCGCGCAGCCACGGCACGTGCTGGAACAGCCGGTGGTGGGCCGCCTCGCGCAGGGCGAGATAGAGGCGGATCTCCTCGGCGGGGGTCTCCAGACCCTGGCTGAACGCCGAGATGCCGCCGGGCAGCAGGGCGGCGTTGTCCGACAGCGGCAGGCCGATGTCGGTGGCGCCGATCACCTCCAGGGCGAGCGAGCCGATGGCCTGGCCGATCTGCTGGCCGACCATCATGCCGCCCATCTGCTTCATCATCCCCATCAGCGGCCCGGCCATGGCCTGAGCCTCCGGGGGCAGACCGGAGGCGCCGAGCGTGCCGCTCATGGTCTCGACCATGCGGGCGGCGATCGGGTCACAGAGCTTCTGCCAGACGGGGACGGTCTTCTCGATCCACTCCGAACGGCTCCACGCCTGAGGGTTGCTCACCCCGCTCGGTAGGGAGGTGGCCTCATTGAGCCAAAGGTCGGCCAGGTTCAGGGCGTCGACGACCTGGCGTCGCTCGCCCTCCATGACACTGGGATCGCCCTCGGCGACCACAACGTGCCGTGCGATGTTCTTCGCCATGTCCCAGTTGACGGGACCTGAGGTCGGCGGAGCGGAGAGCATGTCGGCGAACTGGCGCATTGCCGCTGCGATCTGCTCCGGGTCGCCGAACATGGCGAACGGATTGTCGTTGGGGTCGTTTTCCCGACCTGGCAAGTCAGTCACCGCTCTACCTCGTGCAGGATGGAGGAGTCCACATCCGCCACGTTATCCGTCGCATGGCGGGTCAGTGCAAAGTGAGGACCTGGTGCCTACCTCGAAACGCTCCCGCCCCCCTGTCGTCGCCGTCACCGGCGCCGCCTCGGGCATAGGCCGTGCTTTCCTCGCGAAGGTCGCCTCGTCTGCGGATTTCCGCAGGGTTGTGGCCATCGACGAGCAGCGCGGAGATGTGCCCGATGTCACATGGCGGGTGCTCGATGTTCGAGATCCGCTCTTGGCGAACCGCATATCCGATATTGACGTGCTCGTGCACCTGGCCGGTGACTACGCGCTCGACGCCGACCCCGCGGAGCGACGCGCCTACAACCTGCGCGCGGCCCAGACGGTGCTCACCGCCAGTGCCGCGGCGAGGGTGCGGCGGGTCGTGCTGGTCACCAGCGCCATGGTGTACGGAGCCGTACCCGACAATCCCGTCCCGCTGCCTGAGGATTCCGAGGTCGCCGCCGAGCCGGATACGGGCATGGTCGGTGACCATCTGGAGATCGAGGCACTGGCCCGGCGCTCCCTGCGCAGCCACCCCGGTCTCGACGTGACCGTGGTCAGACCCGCGGCCGTGGTCGGCCCCGGTGTCGACAGCGTGGTGACCCGGCACTTCGAGGCGCCCCGGCTGCTGACCGTCAAGGGATGCAACCCTCGCTGGCAGTTCTGCCACGTGGACGACCTGGTCGCGGTCCTGGAGATGGCGGCGCTCGGCACGGTCTCCGGGGTGGTGGCCGTCGGAGGCGAGGGCTGGCTGGAGCAGGAGCAGGTGGAGGAGATCTCCGGGCTGCGCCGGCTGGAACTGCCCGCAGGGCTGACCTTCGGAACCGCCCAGCGCCTGCACCGCCTCGGCGTCACCCCGGCTCCGGCCACCGACCTGCACTACGTCGTCTACCCCTGGGTGGTCGACTGCGCGACGCTGCGCGAGGTCGGCTGGAAGCCGATGTGGACCAACGAGGCCGCGTTCGAGCAGCTCCTGGAGCTGCGTGGTGGCAGGCACGCCGTCGTGGGCCGCCGCCTGTCCGGCAAGGAGGCCACGCTCACCGCGGCCGGCGCCACCGTCGCCGTCCTCGGCACCGCGGCGATCGTCCGCGCCGCCCGCAAGAAGCGCCGCCCCTGACGGCCCGCCCAGAGAGCCCGAGCGAGCTTCCGAGGGAGCGGCTGCGCCGGGGGACTGGACCCCCGCGAGGCCGTGCCTGTGCCATGGCCTGAGGGGCCCCGTTCTCCCGCCCCAAGAATCACCCCGGAGACGTGCCCCATGCCTCCCCTTGGGGGACTCCCCGTGACTCCCCGTGAGGCCGCGCCGGGGACTGGACTGAGGAGAGCGGGGTTGCGAGGAACGAGCGGCCCCGGTCGACGAGGGAAGGAGCCGGGTTTGAGCGGCCGAGCCGCGACGCGCCGCGTCGCCGATAACACAGCCATAGACTCTGTGCGTGGATGTCATCCGGTTGCTCGATATTCGCGACAGCGCGCTCTCCGTCGACGAGGTGCTCGCCGCCGTCGGCAATCACGCCGCGGGCGGTACGACGGTCTTCGTCGGCACGGTACGAGAAGAGGATCACGGCAGGCCGGTCACGAGCCTGTCCTACTCGGCACATCCGAGTGCCGCGGGCGAGCTGCGCCGGGTGGCCGAGAAGGTCGCCGTGGACTTCCCGGTGACCGCCCTGGCGGCCGTTCACCGGGTCGGCGACCTGAGGCTCGGTGACGTCGCGGTCGTCGTGGCGGTCGCCGCGCCGCACCGCGGTGAGGCGTTCGAGGCATCCAGAAGGTTGATCGACGATCTCAAGAGCCAGGTCCCCATCTGGAAGAACCAGTTTTTCACCGACGGTTCCTCCGAGTGGGTGGGAGCCTGCGATTGATCTCGGCTGAGGGGTATGCGCCCGTCGGCGCGGCGGCGTCCGGGTGCGGTTTCATGACCTGTCGTACGGCATAGGCTTTGTCCATGTCCCGACGAGCCCTGACTTTGATGGTGGCGGGCTTTCTCACGCTCATGCTCGCGCTGGTCGGCGCCGTGCTGCCGGTGCCGTACGTCGTGCTGAGCCCTGGGCCGACCGAGAACACCATCGGTGAGGTCGACGGCAAACCGGTGATCAGCATCGAGGGACACCAGACGTATCCGACCGACGGCAAGCTCAGCCTCGTCACCGTCGCCTATCAGGGCGGCCCCGGGACCAGAATCGATCTGTTCAGCGCGCTCAGGGGATGGATCGATCCCACCATCGCGGTCGTGCCCGAGGAGACGATCTTCCCTCCGGCGACCACCGCCAAGGAGGTCGAGGAGCAGAACACCCAGGAGATGACGAACTCCCAGGACGATGCGACCGCGGCGGCGCTGACCGAGCTGAGGATTCCCTACAACTCGATCGTGACCGTGGGCTCCACGGAGAAGGGCATGCCGGCCGACGGGAAGTTCAAGGCCGGTGACGAGATCGTCTCGGTGGACGGCACGCCCGTGGCCGATCGGGAGACCGTCTCCTCCTCCGTTCGCAAGCACAAGCCGGGCGAAGAGGTCAGTTTCGTCGTCAACCGTGGCGCCCAGAGCCTGACCATCGCCATCCCTACCGTCGCCGGTAAGGACGGAGCACCCATCGTGGGCATCACCATGCGGGTCGGCTACAAGTTCCCCTTCGAGGTCAAGATCAATGTTGGCGACGTCGGCGGGCCGAGCGCGGGGATGATGTTCTCCCTGGGCATCGTCGACAAGCTCACCCCGGGGTCGTTGACCGGCGGCAAGTCCATCGCGGGGACCGGAACGATCACCGCGGAGGGCGACGTGGGCCCGATCGGCGGCATCCAGCAGAAGATGGTCGGTGCCAGGAGGGCCGGTGCGACGGTCTTCCTGACCCCGGCCGAAAACTGCGCCGAGGCGGTCAGAGCGATCCCGGACGGGCTCAGGCTGGTCAAGGTCGAGACGCTGCGCCAGGCCGTTCAGGCGATCGACTCGATCCGCACCGGCTCGGGTTCCGTGCAGAGCTGCCCGACCGGCTGACGCCGGAACCGGGCCGGATGCCGACCGTGCGCCAGGACGTCACGGTGCACGCGATCCGCGCTGGAGGGGCGGCTCCGCGGGCTCGACGGCGAGGTGAGCGTGATGTCCGATTTGCAAAGAAAGTTGAATTTTCGGGTCTGGAGTTCGTCATGGGGCACTCATCAGGACCCTTGCGCGTTGCTACCGATGGACCCGATACCAGCGGACTGTTGTGGCCGGACCGTGCCCGAAAGGCTAAGCGCGCCCCAACTCTCGCCGGTGTAGGTTTCCAGACACGGACCGTGCTCTTACGACAAGGGGTTGGCCTTGAGCTTCCGGACCCCCGGAGCCGGTAGGGCAATGCGCTTGCCCCGCCGGCCACGACTGCTACTTCCCGTCGCGATCACTCTGGTCGTGATAGTCGCGTTATTCTTCCTCTTTGCTGGCATTTTTACCGACTACCTCTGGTACGAATCGGTCGACTACACGGCCGTCTTCTCCGGCGTGATCGTTACGCAGATCCTCCTGTTCGTCGTCGGTGCGCTGCTGATGGTCGGCATCGTCGGCGGCAACATGCTGATGGCGTACCGCATGCGGCCGATGTTCGGCCCCGGGATGTTCGGCGGTGCCAGCGGTGCCGACCGGTATCGGATGGCCCTCGACCCGCACCGCAAGCTGATCTTCCTGATCGGTGTGGCGGTGCTCGGCCTGTTCGCGGGATCATCCTTCTCCGGTCAGTGGAAGACCTGGCTGGAGTTCATCAACGCGACGCCGTTCGGTGAGACCGACCCGCAGTTCGGCTACGACATCTCCTTCTTCATGTTCACCTATCCCTTCATCCGGATGGTGCTGAACTTCCTGTTCGTCGCGGTGGTGTTGTCCGCCCTGCTGTCGGCGATCGTGCACTACCTGTACGGCGGGTTCCGGCTCCAGTCACCCGGCGTGCACGCCTCGCGCGGCGCCCGGGCGCACCTGTCGGTGCTGCTCGGCATCTTCGTGCTGCTGAAGGCGGTCGCCTACTGGTACGACCGGTACGGGCTGGTCTTCTCCGATCGGGGCTTCAGACACGGTGCCTCGTACACCGACGTCAACGCGGTGCTTCCCGCCAAGAACATCCTGGCGATCATCGCGCTGATCTGCGCCGTCCTGTTCTTCGCCGGGGTCGTGCGATCCGGCGGCATGCTGCCCGGCGTCGGCTTCGGCCTCCTGGTGCTCTCGGCCATCCTGATCGGCGGGGTCTACCCGGCCCTGGTCGAGCAGTTCCAGGTCAAGCCGAACCAGCAGGGCAAGGAGCAGGAGTACATCAAGCGCAACATCGACGCGACACGAAAAGCCTACGGCGTGGACGACGCCGAGGTGATCGACTACACGGCTCAGGGTGACCCGAGCAAGGTCAACGTCACCGCCGACAGCTCCATCTCCGGCGTGCGCCTGCTCGACCCGAGCCTGGTCGCCAAGACCTACCAGCAGAAGCAGCGGATCCGCGGTTACTACGACTTCCACGAGCCGCTCGACGTCGACCGCTACCCCGACGCGGACGGCACGATCCGTGACACCGTCGTCGCCGTACGAGAGCTCACCGGACCGCCGGCGGAGCAGAACAACTGGATCAACCGGCACCTCGTCTACACCCACGGCAACGGTTTCGTGGCCGCGCCCGGCAACGAGGTCGACTCCGAGGGCCTGCCCAACTTCGACGCCAAGGACATGCCGGTCACCGGCTCCCTGGTGGAGCGGACGAAGCTCAAGGAGTCGCGGATCTACTTCGGCGAGGCGCCCGCTTCGACCCAGTACGTCGTCGTCGGCGGCGGCGGGGAGAAGCATCAGGAGCTTGACTACCCCGAGAGCGGCGGCACCGGCCAGAAGAACACCACCTACGACGGCAAGGGCGGGGTCCCCGTCGGTTCGTTCATCAACAGGATGCTCTACGCCGCCAAGTACGGCGAGATCAACCTGCTGCTCTCCGGAGACATCAACGCGAACTCCAAGATCCTTTACGAGCGCAACCCGCAGGAGCGCATCGCCAAGGCGGCGCCGTTCCTGAGCCTGGACGACAACCCCTATCCCGCCATCGTCGATGGCAGGGTGGTCTGGATCTCCGACGCCTACACCACTTCCAACGCCTACCCGTACTCCCAGAGCAAGAGCCTGGAGGCGATGACGCGGGACACCATCACCGACCCGCGCCTGGTGGTGCCGCAGCCGCGTGACCAGATCAACTACATGCGCAACTCGGTGAAGGCCGTGGTCGACGCCTACGACGGCACCGTCAGCCTGTACGCGTGGGACGAGAAGGACCCCATCCTGCAGACCTGGCGCAAGGCCTTCCCCGGCATCATCAAGCCGCAGACGGAGATGTCGCCCGACCTCAGGCAGCACCTGCGCTACCCGGAGGCGCTGTTCAAGGTCCAGCGTGACGTGCTCTCCCAGTACCACATCTCCGACCCGAACGCCTTCTACAGCGGCCAGGACTTCTGGAACGTCCCGAACGACCCGTCCGGCGACCGCGACACCAAGCAGCCGCCGTACTACCTGTCGGTCAAGATGCCGAAGACCTCGGCGCCCTCGTTCTCGCTGACGACCACGTTCGTGCCGCGCCAGGGGCCCAACCTGGCGGCGTTCATGGCCGTGGACGCCAACCCCGGACCGGATTACGGGAAGCTGCGCATCCTGCGCATGCCGTCCAACACCACGATTCCCGGACCCGGCCAGGTGCAGAACAACTTCCAGAACAAGTTCTCCGGCGAGCTCAACCTGCTCGGACTCGGCCAGGCGAAGGTCCGCTACGGCAACCTGCTCACCCTGCCGTTCGCCGACGGCCTGGTCTACGTCGAGCCGGTCTACGTGGAGATCGCGGCCGCCTCCGGCCAGGAGCCGTACCCGATCCTCCGCCGGGTCCTGGTGGCCTACGGCAGCAAGGTCGGTTCGGCAGACACGCTCAAGGGCGCGTTGGAGCAGGTCTTCGGCAACGGCACCCAGAGCACGCCGCAGGGCGAGAACACGTCCGGTGAGGCGAAGCCGGAGGAGGCCAAGCCCACCACCGAGCTGGCCAAGTCGATCGACGAGGTGCAGAAGGCGTACGACAAGGCGCAGAAGGCGCTCCAGGCGAGCCCGCCGAACTGGACCGAGTACGGCACCGCCCAGCAGGAGCTTGAGAAGGCGCTGGGCAAGCTGAAGGACACCGCCGAGACAACGGGGGTCACCCCCAGCCCGTCACCCTCGGCGACACCGTCCGGCACACCGGCTCCGTCGGCGACGCCATCGCCCCAGCCAAGTTCCTAGGGGGGCCGATACAGGGGCCCAGCGCTATTCGATTCGCGTCCACCTCCAAAGCCGGGTATGGTTCATACATACACCGACGCGGGGTGGAGCAGCTCGGTAGCTCGCTGGGCTCATAACCCAGAGGTCGCAGGTTCAAATCCTGTCCCCGCTACCAACGAAGATCCCGGTCGCCGGAAACGGCGACCGGGATCTTCTGCGTTTCCCCGGCTTCTCCTGAACCGGGGCCGGGAGGCCGGCCGCGTAACCCTCGCGCGGGGTCCACAGCCGGCGTAAAGCGTTCACCGCTCAAGCTCTGGTGCCCCGTCCGTGCGCGAGGTGGCGGGTGAGGGCGATGCCTTCGGCCACGGCCGTCCTGACCTGCGTGATCACACTGCGACCGGGTCATCCGCGAGCGGGGGGCGCGGGATAAGTCAACCCGCGTCCCCGCGCCGATTTGCAGCCGGAGGGGAATTGCGGCTAGTGTTCAAACACACACCGACGCGGGGTGGAGCAGCTCGGTAGCTCGCTGGGCTCATAACCCAGAGGTCGCAGGTTCAAATCCTGTCCCCGCTACCAACGAAGGCCCTGATCTCCTGGAGATCAGGGCCTTCTGCGTTTCCGTGACTGCTCTGCCCAGTGCCCCTGGTCGCTGAAGGGCGAGGAGGGGGCCGGGGCCGACCTGAGGCGCCATCACGGAGCCGTGGCTCGTCCGGCCCCCACCCGGCGATGCCGTGGAACGAAATCGGGCTTGGCGCGACGCACCAGCAGGCTCGCCTTGTAAAGAGCCCAGCAGGTGAGGAAGGCCCCGAAGGAGACCTGCCCGACCCACGTCCATGCCGAGGTCTCGACGGCCGCGAACATCACTACACCGGTCCAGACGAAGCCGAAGACGCCCACGAGGGTCGCCGCAGCCCAATTCAGCCCTCGCTGCAACATGCCTGGAGTCTTACAGATCTCGGTTCAAGACCAGGTCAATGACGTGGAACGCCTCATCGGGGGATGCTACGGCTTGTGCCGGCACACCTGCGTGTGCGAGCCCCTCCGGTGTTCATCGGGGTGGTTCCGAGAGGATTCTCCTCAAGATAGGCCAGCAGCATGGCCGCTGTGTGGGCGTCTGCCAGGATCCGGTTCACCTCGTCCTCGGATGTCGGGAGCTGACCACGCTTGGCGAGCTCGTCGGTGAGGAAGGTCAGCGGCTCCGGGTAGCCGGCCGCCTCCGCGGCGACCGTTGCCCGAGCCGCGGTGAGGAGACGCAGGTAGTAGGCGCGGAGGGTCGCCTCTCGCATGCGTGCGTCTTCAAGGTCGTTCAGCAGAGACCTGGCGACTCTCAACAAGTCACCTGGGTGATCGGCCTCCGCGTCGATGTGCGCGCGGATGTCGTCGAACTCCGAGCGGGTCATGGTGCTCACCTCCACGGCGGAGTCAGGATCCTGACCCTCGCGCCTACTTCGTATCCAGAGTCGATTGCGAATGGCTTGACGTCTGGTTGCGCACTTCGACTTCCTATGACTGTTTGGGACGCGCGAGCCCCGGGGATGGTTGGCAAGTTGTCTCTGTGACGTGAGAGTCCTGGTAGTGTTCTTCTCGCAGGGCAACGAGCCCCCGGATCCAGAATCTCCCGGGTGGGCGGAGTGCCCGGCAAAACCCTCTCGCTATCCCGACAAATCGGGCGTGTCTGCATGAGTTGGACATCGACCGGATGTTGGAGTAAGTTAGAGGGGTTGCCCTGGAGACAGGGTGGTCGCAATCCTAGCGGATTCGGCGGGTCTGGGTCGATGGTCGGGAAGCCGACAAGTTGACACAAACCCGGCAGATCCGATAAGATGGTGACACGGAATGGAACGCCCCG
>NZ_JBEOZN010000128.1:0-27536 GCF_040298085.1 Streptosporangium sp. NPDC001681
GGCGGATGACGAACGGGGTGTGACGCACCACCACCGCCCGCCCGGCCGCCGGCAGGCGGCGGGCACGGGCGGGATGGCAGGGGTCGAGCGGGTGGCCGCGGGCGTCCAGGACGAACACGACGGGGTGAACCTCACGGTTCGCTCCCTCGGACGCCGAAGCGCCCTCGGGGTGACGCCGAGCAGAGCGGGTGCCGGTCCGCTCGATCTCCCCTCGCCCAGGTCGAACACCAGATACCGCCTGACGGCGGTGTCCATGAGCCGTTTCGTGCCCACCCTCGGGCGTGTCTGCTCCCACGGATTCCAGAGCGGCAGGCTGAGGAAGCACCCGCCGGTGGGTCTGCGATCTCATGTTCAACGTAGCCATCAAAACGCACCTCCCTGAGCTGACGGCCAGGGCTGGTCAACGCGGGGCTTCAAAGCGCATCGCTGCACCTCAAGCCCCCTCCTTCGGGAGGGGGTTGCCGACTGTGACCTCACCATTACCCGGAGTTGTCTGTCGGATAATCCCGCAGTCCGCGCCGCGCGTAAACCCGGATCGCACTTTTGCCATCCGGCGGCCGGATCGGCGCCGCTCCCCGGTGACCCCGGATCGGGCGGCCTTCCGGATCGCCCTAACCTTGGTGCCATGAGCGATCGCGAGAACCTGCTGGCAGAGATCAAGGGCAAGGGCGTGGTGCACGGCAAGGTCGTGCTGTCCTCGGGCAGAGAGGCCGACTTCTACGTGGACATGCGCCGGGTGACCCTCGACGGGCAGGCGGCGCCGCTGGTGGGGCGGGTCATGCTGGACCTCACCGAAGACCTCGACTACCAGGCGGTCGGCGGGCTGACGCTGGGCGCCGACCCGGTGGCGACCGCCATGCTGCACGCGGCGGCCGCGCGGGGCAGGACGCTCGACGCGTTCGTGGTGCGCAAGGCGCAGAAGGCCCACGGCATGCAGCGCCGGATCGAGGGGCCGGATGTGGCGGGGCGGAGGGTGCTCGCGGTGGAGGACACCTCCACGACCGGCGGTTCCCCGCTGACCGCGGTGGAGGCGCTGCGCGCGGCGGGCGCCGAGGTCGTGGCGGTCGCCACGATCGTGGACCGGGGAGCCTCCCAGGCGATCGCCGACGCCGGGCTGCCGTACCGGACCGCCTACACCCTGGCCGACCTCGGCCTGGACTAGAGGATCGACCGGCGCCTCGCGGGCCTTCCCCGGAAGGGCCCTGTTCCGGTCACCGGGGCAGGCCGCGGTGACCTTCGTCCGGCCGATCCTCGCCACGGCGGGGATCCATGGCGCACTACCGGTTTCGGGAGACCGTGAACTCCTGGCGCTCCCCCGCCCCGCCGGGTGCCCGGACCGTCCCGTTCACCTGGACCCGGACCGCGGCCGAGTCGGCCAGCACGACGTCGACCTTGGGGTCGAAGGACTGGAACTGCTCGCCCTTGGCCATCTCCCGGTCGAGCAGCACATCGCCCCCGGTGACCTTCAGGAAGACCGTGGGGCAGTGCTCCCGCAGGCACTCGACGAGGACCGTCGGCACCCGCTCGGCAGTGGCGGAGGCGGTCGAAGAGGCATCCGCGGGCGACGTGGTGGTGGCCGGCGGGGCCGTCTCGGCGCCGGAGCCGAGACTGCCGATCAGCGAGAGAACCCCGACCACGATCAGGACGACGAGCGCCAGCGCCGCCAGTCCGGCGAGGACCAGGCGGGCGATACCCATGGGGTCAGACCTGTGGCGTCCCACACAGTGGAGATTAGCGGTTCGTGAGGATATTTCACGACTGACCTGGTGAATCAGCCCCGAAGCCCCGAAATCCTAGAAGATCCCCTATAACCAACCAGGTCATACTGGAGATCCCGTACCGGCGAGCGCCAGGAGTCCTCCGGAGGTTTCCCACCGGTGGGCGCCGAGACCATGCCGGGGACACATCCGTACGCCCCGAAGTGGTGGTGGAGCTATCCGGTTGGGAAGGAACCCGGAATACTGGCCCATGGGCAATGTCTTCATAGCCCCGTGCCAGCTGCCCACAGCCGTCTCCAGGAGATGACACGATGCCCATCGCGACCCCAGAGGTCTACGCCGAGATGCTCGACCGGGCCAAGGCGGGAGGTTTCGCCTACCCGGCCATCAACGTGACCTCGTCACAGACCCTCAACGCCGCACTCAGGGGGTTCGCCGAGGCGGAGAGCGACGGCATCGTCCAGGTGTCGACCGGCGGCGCCGATTTCCTCTCCGGTACCACGGTCAAGAACATGGTGAGCGGCTCGGTGGCACTGGCGGAGTACGCCCGTGTCGTCGCGGCCAACTACCCCGTGACGATCGCCCTGCACACCGACCACTGCCCCAAGGACAAGCTGGCCGGTTTCGTACGCCCGCTGCTCGACATCTCCCTTGAGCGGGTGGCCAGGGGCGAGGACCCCCTCTTCCAGTCGCACATGTGGGACGGCTCCGCCGTGCCGCTGGACGAGAACCTTGAGATCGCCAGGGAGCTCCTGGAGAAGACCGCCCGCGCGAAGATCGTCCTTGAGGTGGAGATCGGCGTCGTCGGCGGCGAGGAGGACGGCGTCGTCGGCGAGATCAACGAGAAGCTCTACACCACCCCCGAGGACGCCCTCGCGACCGCCGAGGCCCTGGGCCTGGGAGAGCGCGGCCGCTACATGCTCGCCGCGACCTTCGGCAACGTGCACGGCGTCTACAAGCCCGGCCACGTCAAGCTGCGGCCGAGCGTGCTCAAGGAGATCCAGGACGCGGTCGGCGCCAAGTACGGCAAGGAGAAGCCGTTCGACCTGGTCTTCCACGGCGGCTCGGGCTCGCTGCTCGAGGAGATCCACGAGGCCATCGCCTACGGCGTGGTGAAGATGAACATCGACACCGACACGCAGTACGCCTTCACCCGCCCGATCGTCGACCACATGTTCAGGAACTACGACGGCGTGCTCAAGGTCGACGGCGACGTCGGCAACAAGAAGGTGTACGACCCCCGCTCGTACGGCAAGGCCGCCGAGACCTCGATGGCGGCGCGGATCGTCGAGGCCGCCCAGCACCTCAAGTCGGCGGGCACCAAGCTCTCCTGATGACCCGGCGGCCAACGCAGACCGGAAATTCTCGGTAGAGACCGGGTAAAACCGGTCAATGTTCGGAGAGTCCCCGCCAGGTCACGAGATCGGCTTCCGGAAAGTCCCCGGGAGCCGATCTTGGCTTGGCGCGGGTTCACCAGATAGGACTGTCGCTATGGAATCCCACGAGAACCTTCTCGCCGGCCCGCCGCCCACCCTGCTCCCGGACCTGCCTGAAGCTCGACAGGCACTGGAATCCGGTGCCCAGCCATCCGACGTCGCCGCGCGTTTCCCCGCCTATCCGGCCGCCTGGGCAGCACTCGCGGACGAGTATTTCGCGGCGGGACACGCCGTGACGTCGTACGCCTTCGCCCGCACCGGCTACCACCGGGGCCTGGACCAGCTCCGCAGGACGGGCTGGAAGGGGCACGGCCCGATCCCCTGGGAGCATCTGCCCAACCAGGGATTTCTGAGGTGCCTGCACGCACTGGCCCGCGCCGCCCAGAGCATCGGGGAGAAGGAGGAGGCCGAGCGGTGCTTCCAGTTCCTCAAGGACTCCAGCGCCGAGGCGTCCAAGGAGCTGACCGGCCGCTGATCCGGCCCTGATCCGCCCCTTGATCTGCCCGTGGGATCTCTCGCCCCGAGGTGGGAGATCCCCATTTCGGACGCCGTCGGGTATTCTCACCACGCAAGAGCCCCTGTAGCGATTGCGCCAGGGGTTTTCGTTTTTGCGGTGGGAGAATCACAATGCCGGCTGTCGTTCTCGTTGGTGCCCAGTGGGGCGATGAGGGCAAGGGTAAGGCGACCGACCTACTTGGTGATCAGGTCGACTATGTCGTCAGATACCAGGGAGGCAACAACGCGGGCCACACGGTCGTCATCGGCGACCAGAAGTATGCGCTGCACCTGCTGCCGACGGGAGTGCTCTCACCGAACGTCATCCCCGTGATCGGCAACGGTGTCGTCATCGACCCGGGCGTGCTGCTGAGCGAGATCGACGGGCTTGAGGCCCGGGGGGTCTCCTCCGAGCGGCTGCTGATCTCCGCCAACGCGCACCTGATCATGCCCCACCACAAGGCCCTCGACAAGGTCACCGAGCGCTACCTCGGCAAGGCCAAGATCGGCACGACCGGGCGCGGCATCGGCCCCGCGTACGGCGACAAGATCTACCGGATGGGCGTGCGGGTCCAGGACCTGCTGGACCCGGGCATCCTGCAGAAGAAGATCGAGGTCGCGCTGGGCGAGAAGAACCAGATCCTCACCAAGATCTACAACCGTCGGGTGATCGACGCGAACAAGGTCCTGGACGAGTATCTCGGCTACGCCGAGCGCCTCAAGCCGCACATCGCCGACACCTCGCTGATCCTCAACAGGGCCCTGGACGAGGGCAAGGTCGTGCTGCTCGAAGGCGGGCAGGGCAACCTGCTCGACATCGACCACGGCACCTACCCGTTCGTCACCTCCTCCTCCCCGACGAGCGGCGGCGCCTGCTCGGGTTCCGGCATCCCGCCGACCCGGATCACCCGCGTGATCGGCATCCTGAAGGCGTACACCACCCGCGTCGGCTCGGGTCCGTTCCCGACCGAGCTCGACGACGAGATGGGCGACTGGCTGCGCACCACCGGCGGCGAGTACGGGGTGACCACCGGCCGCAACCGCCGCTGCGGCTGGTTCGACGCGGTCATCGCCCGGTACGCCACCCGTATCAACGGTGTCACCGACTACTTCCTCACCAAGCTGGACGTGCTGTCCGGCCTGGAGAGGATTCCCGTCTGCGTCGCCTACGAGGTCGACGGGGTCCGGTATGACGAGATCCCGATGACCCAGACCGACTTCCACCACGCCAAGCCGGTGTACGAGGAGTTCCCCGGCTGGCAGGAGGACATCACCGGCGCCAGGAGCTTCGAGGACCTGCCCGCCAACGCGCAGGCGTACGTGAAGGCCCTGGAGCAGATGAGCGGCTCCAGGATCTCCGCGATCGGCGTCGGTCCCGGTCGCACCGAGACGCTCCAGATCCACCCGCTGATCTAGATCCGCTCCCGCCGATCCCCGCCGCGGCGGGGATCGGCCAGGTGTCGCCGTGCTGGGCGGAAGTACCAAGGGCCTGGTTTCGACCGGTACGGCCCGCGCCCGGCGTCGCCGAGGCGCGAGCCGTACTGGGGATCGGTACGCGAGATGGATAAGGTCCCTGTGTGCATGCCGAGATTCACGGTCACCGTGGGGCCCGTGGGCTCCGTCCCGAGAACACCCTGCCCGGTTTCGCCCACGCCCTGGAGCTGGGCGTCGACGCACTGGAGCTCGACGTCGCACTGACCGCCGATCGGCGGCTGGTGCTCACACACGATCTCACAGTGTCCGCTGTGACCAGCACCGACGTCCGGCCCGCCTTCCGCGACGACCCCGCCTTCCCGTACGTGGGCAGGCCCGTCGGCGAGCTCACGCTGGCGCAGCTGCGCACGCTGGAGTGCGGAGTGCGGGTGCCGCGCCACCCCGAAGACCGTTTCGCCCCGACCCAGCTGCCGGTGCCGAACACCCGGATGCCGACCCTGGGCTCCGTGCTGGGGCTGATGGACGCCTACGGAGCCGACGGGGTGCGGGTGCACGTGGAGCTCAAGTCGGACCCGACCAGGCCCGAGCTGAGCGCCGAGGTCGGTGAGTTCACCGAGATGGTGGTCGCCGAGCTCGACCGGCACCGCAGGCTCGACCGGGCGGCCATCCTCAGTTTCGACTGGCGCGTCCTGCGGATCGCCCGCTCCCTGGCCCCCGCGACCGGGCGGTACGCCCTGATCGAGCGTGCCACCATGGACAGTGCCTGGCTCGACGGCCTCCATCTGGAGGATTTCGGCGGCGACGTCCCGGCCGCCGCCGCCGAGGCCGGGGGCACCACGCTCTCCCCCGAGCATGTGATGGTCGACTCCGAGCTCGCCCGGCGAGCGGAGAAGGCCGCCCTGCCGCTGGCCGTGTGGACCGTCAACGACCCCGGGCGAGCGGCCGAGCTGCTCGGTCTCGGGGCGGCCGCGATCGTCACCGACTATCCCGACCGGATGATCACCCTGTGGGCCGAGCGGGGCATGCGTGTCCCGAAGCCGGTCACCCCCGCCCGCCCGATGAGCGCCTGAGGGATCGGGTCACATCCAGCCGTTGCGGCGGAAGCCCCGGTAGAGCAGCGTGCAGGCGATGACCATCACGCCGAGCACCAGTGGGTAGCCGAAGACGGAGTCGAGCTCGGGCATGTGCTCGAAGTTCATGCCGTAGATGCCGGCGATCATCGTGGGGACGGCCATGATGGCGACCCACGAGGAGATCTTCCGCATGTCCTCGTTGGCGAGCGCGTTGGAACGGGCGAGCGCCGCCTGCAGTATGGAGTTGCAGAGCTCGTTGGACGACTCGACCTGCTCGCAGACGCGGGCCAGGTGGTCGACGACGTCACGGAAGTACTCGCGCATCTCGGAGGGGATCATCCGGCGCTGGGCCAGCGTGGACATCGGTGCCTGGAGCGGTGTGACGGACCGCTTCATCTCGATCATCTCGCGCTTGAGGTTGTAGATCCGGCCGATGTCACGGGCGCTGACGTCCGCGAAGACCATCGCCTCGACGTCCTCCAGCTCGGTCTGCATCCGGTCGGCCACGGTGAGGTACTTGTCGACGACGTGGTCGGCGATCGCGTGCAGCACGCCGGTGGGGCCCCGGCTGAGCAGCTTGGGCTTGTCCTCAAGGCGCTCCCGCACCTCCGAGAGCGGGCAGTGCCGGCCGTGCCGCACGGTCACCACGAAGTCGGTGCCGACGAACACCATGATCTCTCCGGTGCCGATGATCTCGCTGGTCGCGGTCAGCACGTCGTGGTCGAGATAGGCGACGGTCTTCAGGACCACGAACAGCGAGTCGCCGTAGCGCTCGACCTTGGGTCGCTGGTGAGCCTTGACGGCGTCCTCGACGGCGAGCGGATGCAGGGCGAAGACCTCCGCCAGCCACTCGACCTCGGGGGCGTCGGGCTCGTGCAGGCCGACCCAGACGAAGGCGTTGTTCCCTTCGACGGACGCGTTGTGCGTGCGGACGAGCTCCAGGGCGTCGGGGATGCCCAGGGCCTCGATCTTCTTACCGTCGATGTAGGCGGCGTACTCGACGAGCGAGTCGCTCGGCGGGACGCAGACACCGCTCATCCGCGCACCGAGCGAGACGGCGGGCGCGTGCGGGGCACGGATCGTGCGGGCGTGCTTGATACGGGGAAAAAGGAGCGAGGAGCGCATGGCGAGCCTTTCCCGCCCAACCTGGCGGGATACCGCACGCGATGCGCTGTCACCACAAGTGGAGGCGACGATGCGTGCGGCGCCGGTCGGGCACCGAGATGGGGTGGTCGAGGGTGCGCACAGCAGGCGTGCGCGAGCACGTACTGCTGGGATCGCCAGAGGACATCCCGAACCACCTCCAATCAGCAAGAGACACGCAAAGCCACTCAAAACTTAACACGAATAGGGGGATGGCTCTCAGCTTACTCCCAGGTTCAAGCATCGATCATGCACAACCTGACAAAATTCACACCCTGTTTACTGGCACCTCCCGTGCGTGCTGACACGTCGCGGACCCCCAGGGTTATCCACAGGCTGTGGATAACCCTGGGGTTCGGGCACCGGCGAGATCCGGGTGTGCCGACACGGCCCGAGGGACGATCCGGGGGGACGATAAGCTCTGACAAGTGCGCGTTCTTGTGATTGGAACCGGCGGGCGTGAACACGCCCTGTGCCGGTCGCTGGCGGCGGACCCCCAGGTCACCGAGGTTCACTGTGCTCCCGGAAACGCGGGCATCGCGCAGGTCGCGACCCTGCATCCGGTGGTACCGACAGACCCGGCCGCGGTTACCGAACTGGCCGAGCGGCTCCGGGCGGAGCTGGTCGTGATCGGCCCTGAGGCCCCGCTGGTCGCCGGCGTCGCCGACGCCGTCAGGCAGGCCGGCATCCCCTGTTTCGGCCCCTCACGGCAGGCGGCCCGGATCGAGGGTTCCAAGTCCTTCGCCAAGGACGTCATGGTCGCGGCGGGCGTGCCCACCGGGCGGTCGTACACCTGCGTCACGCCGGAGGAGGTCACCGCGGCGCTCGACGAGTTCGGCACGCCGTACGTGGTCAAGGACGACGGCCTGGCCGCAGGCAAGGGCGTGGTGGTCACCGACGACCGCGAGGAGGCGCTCCGGCACGCCGCCGCCTGCGGGCGGGTGGTCATCGAGGAGTTCCTCGACGGTCCCGAGGTCTCGCTGTTCGCGCTCTGCGACGGCGCCACGGCCGTGGCACTCCAGCCCGCCCAGGACCACAAGCGCGCCTACGACGACGACCAGGGCCCCAACACCGGCGGGATGGGCGCCTACACGCCGCTGCCGTGGGCCCCGGACGACCTCGCCGACCAGGTGATGGCCGAGACCGTCATACCGACCGTGACCGAGCTGGCCAGGCGCGGCGCGCCGTACACGGGGGTGCTGTACGTGGGGCTGGCCCTCACCTCCAAGGGCCCGAAGGTGATCGAGTTCAACGCGCGGTTCGGCGACCCGGAGACCCAGGTCGTGCTGGACCGGCTCCAGACGCCCCTCGCGGGCCTGCTGCTCGCCTGCGCGAACGGGACGCTCGACCGGTTCGGGCCGCTCTCCTATCGCGACGGCGCCGCGGTGACCGTGGTGATCGCGGCGGAGAACTACCCGGCGGATCCGGTGAAGGGCGACGTGATCGAAGGACTGTCCGACCCGGTCGAGGACGCCTACGTGCTGCACTCGGGCACCGCGCTGGACGGCGACCGGATCGTCTCGAACGGCGGCCGGGTGCTCAGCGTGGTCGGCACGGGACCCGACGTCCCCGCGGCGCGGGCGGCGGCCTACGAGGCGGTGGAGCACATCCGGCTGCGCGGCTCGCACCACCGCACCGACATCGCGGGCCGCGCCCGCTGAAAGCGGCACGGCCTATGAAAACGGCACGGTCTCTGAAAACGGCACGGCCTGCCCCGGCCGGGGCGTAGCGCCTGATCGGCATGTCGCGATAAGCCTGGGGCAGTCGGTGCCCCGCCCCAGGCCGGCTCCGCCCCCCGGAGGAACGATGTCGCTTGATCCAGCGTTGACCGCCGAGCGGATCGGCGACACCGGCGTGTTGCGCTGGCCGGGCACCTGGCGGGTCTACGTGGCCACCCGGAGCGAGGAGATCAGGGCCGACGCCGAGCGCGTTCTGACGATGTGCGACGGGGCGGGCCGGCCGGTCTCGGTGGGCGAGGGCATCGGCACGCACCTGGCCCGCGCGCAGGCGTACGCGCGCAGCAGGCACGGTGTGCGGCGCTGGCTGACCGGCCAGGCCATCGAGGGCGCCTGGTCCAACGTCAACAGCGCCACCGTGATGCTGTACGGCGTGCTGCCGGTGGCGGAGTTGTGCGGGCGGGCGCCGGAGGTGGTCGCGATCGGCCGGGCCTACCTGCCCGGCGACGACCCCCGGCTTGTCCACCTCCAGGCCAGGCTGGCGGCGGGAGACCTCGGTGAGAACGACAGGCCGCTGATGCAGTCGGTGCTGCGGGCCGCGTACACCGCGCAGGCGATGGACACCGGGCGGGTCCGCAGCTTCCGCAACCTGCTCATCGGCGGGGTGGTCATGCTCTCCCTGATCGTGCTGAGCGTGGTGGTCATCGGTGCGATCTGGCCGGACGTCATCCCGATGTGCGGCGACCAGTCGGTGATCCGCACCCAGGGGCTGATGCCCGCCCAGATCTGCCCGACCGGCGGCCTGCGGCCCGGCCACGGCGACGTCCCGCTCGTGGCCCTGATCGGCATGCTGGGCGCGGCGCTGGCCACCGCCGCCTCGCTGTCGACCCGCTCGGAGCTGTCCACCCGCTACTCGCTGGCCGTCGTCCAGAACCTGCTCAAGGCGCCCGCGGGGGTGGCCACGGCCGTGCTCGGGCTACTGATCCTGAACTCGGGCTTCGTGCCCGGTTTCGCGGGGCTCGGCTCGCAGCCCGCGATCCTGGTCTGGGCGATGGCGTTCGGGTACGGACAGCAGGTCGTCACCCGCTTCGTGGACCAGCGGGCCGACAATCTCCTGTCGGCCGCCTCCCCGCTCACCGCCGCGGTGAACACGAAGGGCAGGTAGCATCCAAGGCCCGAGGTCTCCCGGTGCCGCGCCCCACAGTGACACTCGCGAGCCCGGAAACCGCAGGCGAAAGCGTGGTCGCCGCGCAACGCGGCGGCGGCAGATGACTTATCGGCCGGTTCAGGGGCAGTTCACCCTCGAAGTGGCCGGTTCAGGGGCATTCAACGGCTACTGTTGGCCGATAACCTCGGCTGCCGCCTCGCGCCACACGAGTTACCCAGAACACTTCCAAGGAGCATGACGCATGGTCCGTTACCGCGTGCGCGGTGGCAACCCACTTCGTGGAACCGCCTTCATCCAGGGTGCCAAGAACGCCGTGTTGCCCATGATCGGTGCCGCGCTGCTGGCTTCCAAAGGCCGCACGGTCCTGCGCAACGTCCCCATCATCGAGGACGTCCGGCGCGCGGTCGAGCTGGCGGAGACGGTCGGCGCCAAGGTCGAGCTGCACGAGGCGGAGCGCACGCTGGTGATCGACGCCTCGACGCTGAGCAGCCCGGTGCTGCCCGCGGAGATCGCCCGGCGCTTCCGCGGCTCGGTGCTGTTCGTGCCCGCCCTGCTGCACCGTCTCGGTGAGGCGATCATCGAGGGCGTGGGCGGCTGCAACCTGGGCAGCCGCAACCTCGACTTCCACTACCTGGGCTACAAGCGCCTGGGCGCGATCGTGGACGAGGGTGACGCGGTCATCCACGTCAAGTCGGCGGGCCTCACCGGTGCCACCCTGTACCTGGACACCCCCTCGCACACCGGCACCGAGAACCTGATCATGGCCGCCGCCCTCGGGCGCGGCACCACCGTGATCGAGAACGCCGCGCTGGAGCCCGAGGTCCTCGATGTGATCGACATGCTGACCCGGATGGGCGCGAGGATCAGCGGCGGCGGCACCGGGTTCATCACCGTGGAGGGCGTGGAGGAACTCCAGGCCGTCGAACACACCGTGATGCCGGACCGCCTTGACGCGGGCGTGTTCGCCATGGCCGCCGCCGTCACCGGCGGAGAGGTCAACCTGGTCGGCGCCGACCTGGACCACCTCGGCGTGGTCCGCTACAAGCTGGAGCAGATGGGGGTGGAGTTCGCCGACCACGGCGCGGTGCTGCACGTGCGCAGGGATCGTCCACTGCGTCCGATCAATGTGATCACCGACACCTATCCCGGCTTCGCCACCGACCTGCAGTCGCCGATCATGACGGTCGCCTGTCTCGCCGACGGCGCCAGCTACATTCATGAACGAATCTTCGACGGTCGTTTCGCTCTGGCCTCAGAACTGAACAAAATGGGCGCCGATATTGAAGTGAAAGAGAACAGCGCCGTCGTTCGTGGTGCGACTCCGCTCACTGGAACACAGGTGACCGCTCACGACCTGCGCTCGGGAATCGCCCTCGTGCTCGCGGGTCTGGCCGCTGAAGGGGAGACCGTGATCGGATCGGGATATCTCATCGACCGCGGGCACTCTTATCTCGCCGAGCGCATGCAGGCCCTGGGCGGCGATGTGCGCCGAGAGATTTCAGCGCCATAATCAGCGGGTTTGAGCTGCTCAAAAACCGCTCTGACCTGTGTAAACGATGCCAGTCATGGGTTTAACCCGGAAGCAGCTTCCGGAATTGGCCGCAAATCGGGCGTGACATTACGGCCCTCACAAGCGATCGTTCCAAAAGAGAGCCGAAAACAAACGGACGGCATGATGGGACGAACATTGGTCGAGCGGGCCGAAGAAGCGCCACGAGTGTCACGCCCGGGTGCCATGACACCAGATCTCACCATCGGTGTGGTGGGCCCCCATGACCTCGTTGAACGGGTGATGTTGATGGGGCACGCGGCGGCCCCATTACCCTGCCGCCTGGTGGCGGCGGCGTACCGTGACGAGCAGGAGGCCGCGGACAAGGTCACTCGATTGGGAGCCGGGGTGGACGCGTGTCTGTTCGCCAGCCCGGTCCCCTACGACCTGGCCCGGCGATCGGGGGTACTGACGATGCCCGCGACGTATGTCCAGCTCGGCGGTGCCGCGCTGATCGCCGCGCTGGCGAGGGCCGCGATGGACGAGCGGATAGACCCACGCAGGGTCAGCATCGACATCCTGAGCAGAGCAGAGGTCGAGGAGGCCTATAGCGATCTGAGCCTTCCCTCAGGGGACGTGCAGAGCCGCGACGAGCCGGGCGCCACCGGCACGATCGCGGCCTTCCATGAACGCCTCGCCCGCCAGGGCAGCACGAGCGGGGCGCTCACCTGCCTGCCCGCGGTCGCCGACCGCCTTCAGACGGCAGGGGTGCCCGTGGTCAGGATCCGCCCCACCTCCGCCGCGGTGCGTACGGCGCTGCACACGGCGGCACTGCTCGGCGCGCACCACCGGCTGGAGGAGTCACAACTCACCGTGGTCCTGGTGGAGGTGCCCACGTTGCGCGAGCCGGTTCGCCGGGCCGCGCCACGCTACTGGCGCGACGAGCTCCGGCTCTCCCTGCACCGGTTGCTGGTGCAGGAGGCCAACCGGATCAACGCGTCGGTCACCGCGGTCGACGATCACAGCTACATGGTCACCGCGACCCGCGGCTCGGTGGCCGCGGCCACCGAGGGGTTCCGGGTCCTGCCGTTCGCCGCGCGGGTCCGCGACGAACTCGGCCTGGCGGTCGAGGTCGGCGTCGGCATGGGCCGTACGACCCACGACGCCGAGTCGCACGCCAGGGCCGCTCTGGCGCGCACCCAGGCGGGCAAGCAGGCCCAGGGCTTCGCGGTCGACCGCGAGGGCAGGGCACTGATCCCGGCGCCCAGGATGCCTCCCCAGGGCACGGGACCGCTGAAGCCCAAGGGTGTGGAGGTGCTGGCCCGGCTGGCCGCCAAGCTTGAGGGTGGGGACACGGTGGTGGACGCGGAGGGCGCGGGCAAGATGCTGGGCGTCACCCCGCGTACGGCACGACGATTGCTGCGCACGCTGGTAGACGAGGGACTCGCGTGGCCGCTTCCGCCGAACCGGACACCGCAACCCGGCCGTCCCCGCCAGTTGTACCGGCTGATCGTGGAGAAGCTCGGCACCCGCTGAGCCCTCCGCCTTTCGACCTGGAGGCTTCCGCCGCACCCGGACGGCGGAACCTCCCAGGTCACGGCCCGCCTGGCTCGGCATGGCAGGACCGGCCGGGGCACGGTCCGCTCGCCCCGGCGCGGCGAGAGTCCGCCAGGCCGCGAGCGCCGATCTCCGCGTGGCGGAGGGGACCGAACCCCGCGCGCGAGATGTCGGGCCCTGCCAGTATTGTCACGAGCTATGCGTCATGACAGTGCTGACAGCCGTAAGGCGCTCCTCGTCTGGGGGGCGCTGGCGACCGTGTATGTGGTGTGGGGGTCCACCTACCTCGCGATCATGATCGTGATCGAGACGATGCCCCCGTTGCTCAGCGGCGCCATCCGCTTCGTCACGGCCGCGCTCATCCTCGGCGTCGTGGTGCTCCTGCTGAAGGGACGCGAGTCCTTCCGGATGACCTGGAAGGAGGCCGGTGGGGCCGCCCTGGTCGGCCTGCTGCTGCTGAACGGTGGCAACGGCATGGTCGCGGTGGCCGAGCAGCACATCTCCAGCGGGCTGGCGGCGCTGCTGGTGGCCTCGACGCCACTCTGGCTCGTGATCTTCAGGGTCCTGTTCAGGGACCGGCCGCAGGTGCTGACGCTCACGGGGGTGCTCATCGGGTTCGGCGGTGTGGCGGTCCTCTCGCTGACCGGTGGGAGCAGCGCGGCCGACAGCACCGGAATCGTGATCATCCTGCTCGCGTCGCTGTCCTGGTCGGTCGGCTCGTTCCTGACGTCCCGCATCCCGATGCCCGCGAACCCCTTCACCGCGAGCGCCGTCGAGATGGCCGCCGGCGGCGTCGGGCTCGCCCTGACCTCCGCCGTGGTGGGCGAGCATGTCGACCTCGCGGACGTCTCCACCCGGTCGTGGATCGCGCTCGCCTACCTGATCATGGTCGGATCGCTGGTCGGCTTCACGGCGTACGTGTGGCTGCTGAGCAACGCCCCGATCTCGCTGGTCTCCACCTACGCCTACGTCAACCCGGTCGTGGCGGTCGTGTTGGGCGCCCTCATACTGAGCGAGCAGGTCACCGGTCCGATGATCGTGGGCGGCATGGTGATCGTCCTCGGCGTGGCCCTGGTGGTCTCCACGGAGCGACGCAAGAAGCCGGAGCCCGTCTCCGGCCCCGAGCCCGCGACCGTGTAGGCCGCGGGCTCGCCCGCGTGCGGCGGTCGTCCCGTCATGACGCTCCCGGCCGGTGCCGAAAGCGCCGCGGCGGGGCGGTCAGCTCCTCGGGAAGGCCGTCGCGGCCGCCAGGAAGGTGTCGTTGGCCTCGGGAGCGCCGATGGAGACACGGACGCCCTCACCGGCGAAGGGCCGCACCGCGACGCCCTCGGCCGCGCACGCCTCGGCGAAGTCGAGCGTTCGCTCGCCCAGCCGGAGCCAGACGAAGTTGGCCTCGGTCGCCGGCACCGTCCAGCCCTGGGCGACGAGCGCGCCGCGGACCCGGTCGCGCTCCTTGACCACGACCTCGACCCGCTCCAGCAACTCGTCCTCGGCCGCCAGCGAGGCGATCGCGGCGACCTGGGCGAGTTGGTTGACCGCGAACGGCACGGTCGTCTTGCGGACCGCCGACGCCACCGGCTCCGCGGCGATCAGGTAGCCCACCCGGAGCCCGGCCAGGCCGTACGCCTTGGAGAAGGTGCGCAGCACCGCCACGTTCGGCCGGTCGCGGTAGACGGCGATCCCGTCGGGGACCCCGGCGTCCCTGACGTACTCGTGGTAGGCCTCGTCGAGCACGACGAGCACGTCCTGCGGAACCCGGTCGAGGAACGCCTCCAGCTCGGCCGCCTGGACCACGGTGCCGGTGGGGTTGTTCGGGTTGCAGACGAAGATCATGCGGGTGTGCGGGGTGATCGCGTCGGCCATGGCATCCAGATGGTGCCCCTCGCCCAGCAGCGGGACCCGCACCGAGGTCGCCCCCGCCAGGTCGGCCAGGAGCGGGTACGCCTCGAAGGACCGCCAGGCGTAGATCACTTCGGCACCCGGCTCGCTCACGGTCTCGAAGAGCTGCTGGGCCACCGTCACCGAGCCCGCGCCGAGCGCGATGTGCTCGGGCGGCACGCCGAACCGCTCGGCGAGCGCCTCGGTCAGCCCGGTGGCGGCCGGATCGGGATAGCGGTGCATCTGGGCCGCGGCCCTGGCGACCGCCTCGACGACCGAGGGCAGCGGCTCGTAGGGAGATTCGTTCGAGGAGAGCTTGTAGGACCGGCCGTCGGCGGACACCACGGCCTTGCCCGCCCGGTAGGGGGGCATTGTGTCCAGGATCGCACGGAAACGAGGCATGGCCTTACTTTATGAGCAGCGGGCGGATGGGGCATCATCCTGTAAGACTGGAGGTGAGAGGCATGCCCGAGCGGAAGGACGACATGAGCATCGCACCGCCGGCCGAAGTCGAGCCGATTCCCGACTGGGCGATTCCCCCCATAGAGGGCTTCACCGCCGATGACCTCGATCGGCTTCCGGGGATCCCCCCTCACACGGAACTGATCGATGGCACCCTCGTGTTCGTGAGCCCCCAGACCCGTTTTCACGCTCTCGTGCTCTTCCTGCTGCACAGAGAGCTTGATCGGACGGCACCCGCCCATCTTCGGGTGGAGCGGGAGATGACGGTGAAGCTGGGGCGACGCCAACGACCGGAGCCAGACCTCGTGCTCCTGCACGCACACGCGCCCTCCGAAATGACGCGGACCTTCTACGAGGCGGGAGATGTGCTGCTCGCCGTCGAGGTCGTCTCCGAGGAATCCGAGGAGCGCGATCGCAACCGCAAGCCCCAGATGTACGCCGAGGCCGGCATCCCCCATTTCTGGCGGATCGAGAACGTCGAGAACCGTCCCAGCGTCTACGTCTACGAACTGAACCCGGTGACCAGGGCGTACGCGCTCACCGGCGTCCATCAAAATCGGCTGAAGCTCAGCCTCCCCTACGACATCGACATCGATCTGACGGAGATCGGCAACCCTCGGTCCTGACCGGCCGGACAAGGCTGGGAACCGCATCGGTGAAGGTCGCCGCATCGATGACCGGCCTGTCTCCGGAACCTGGCTCGACGGCCCCGCGGTCAGGTGCCGCGAGAACGGCACGGTAGGAATCCCCGGCGTTCTACGCCGGGGAGGACGTCAATCCTTGAGGGAGCGGAGCATCGGGGGGTGGAGGAACATCGCGGGGCCACGGCGGTAGAGCTTGGCGGGGCGGCCGCCGTCGCGGGTGGTGGTGTCGCCGGTGGGCACCAGGAAGCCCTCGGCCCTGGTGACCTTGCGGTGGAAGTTCCGCGGGTCGAGGACACGGCCCCAGACGATCTCGTAGACCCGGCGCAGCTCGGCGACCGTGAACTCCGGCGGGCAGAAGGCCGCGCCGAGCGGGGTGTATTCGAGCTTGCCCCGGGCCCGCTCGATCCCGTCGACCAGAATGCGCCGGTGGTCGAAGGCCATCTCGCACAGCGCGGAGACCGGTTGCCAGCTCATGTGCGCCTCGGTGGAGGCGGGAAGGTCGGGGGCGAGACCGAGGTAGGCCACGCTCAGCACGCGCTGGCGCGGGTCGCGGTCGGGGTAGCCGTAGGTCTGGAGCTGTTCCAGGTGCACCGGGGCGCCCGGCAGGCCCGCTCGTTCCGCGAGGATCCGCTCCGCGGCGGCGGGCAGGTCCTCGTCGAGGTGGATGAAGCCGCCTGGCAGGGCCCAGCGTCCCTCGTACGGCGGGTTGTCGCGCCGCCAGACGAGTGCGCTCAGCGCCTGGAAACGCACCGTGAGGACGACCAGGTCCACGCTGACGGGAATGCGCGGAACCATGGCAGGCACGTTACACCGGTCAGAGCCGCACGCGGACGTGCAACGGCTCGGAGGCGGCGCGTCCGTCGGCCGCGGTGACCAGGACCTGGACCCAGGTGTCCTCTGGCACCTGGGACCAGTCGAACGGGATCCACGCCGTCTCCATCCGCACCGGCAGGCCGGGCGGCAGGTCCGTGAGGTTCACCCCGGCCACCTCGACGACACGGGGCTCCTGCTGGCCCTCCCAGGTGATCGTGACCTTGGACCCCATGGGCATGTTGTAGCCGCGGATCTCCACACCGTCCTGGATGTCGCGCTGCATGCGGACCGCGTCGGCCGCGATGGGCCGGTTCCAGTCGCGGGCGATCTCCTCGGCGAGGGACGGCGAGCCGCAGGTGTAGAAGTCGCTCCACATGTAGGAGACGACCTTGGAGACGTAGCGCCCGACCTGTGCCACGGCCGCGTCGAGCCGTTCCTTGTCGGTGCTCCCCCTCTTGTACCCGGCCGCGCAGGTCTCCTCGCCGGACGGCTCGAATGCCTCGACGTTGGCCCAGAGTTCCACGTTGTGGCCCCGCTCGGCCATCTCCGTCCGGACGGTCGACATCTCCCGGTAGTAATCGCGGGTCGAGCCGTGGTAGGCGTCGCCGTTGGTCTTCTCCCCGACGACCGGCCACAGCCGCTTGTCGACCTTCTCCCCGCGTTGGTCGGGCCAGAACAGCCCGACCTTTCCCGTTCCCCGGCTGTCCTGCGGCGCGATGATCCCGACCCCCGTCCGGACAAGGGCCTCGAAGCCCCTGGCCACCTGCTTGGGAGTGGCACTGAACGGCCGCTGCCTGCGGGCGTCGAGGTAGGGGCTGACGAGGACGGGCCTGCCCGGCATCTCCTGCTCGACGATCTCGTGCTGCGAGGCGTACATCTTGAGCGTCGGGTGGTCGTCGTCCGACTCGCCGGTGTACTTCATCTCCCGCATCTGCAGCTCGAACGGCTGGTAGAAGCCGCCCAGCGAGGCCCGTTCCCGGAAGCGGGCACCGTAGTCCTGCATGATGCGCCGGGTGAGCGTGGTGAGCGTGTCCGTGCCCTGCTTGGCGGCCCGGGTCTTCTGCGCCGGGTCGCGAGGGGCCAGCGGCAGCGCGGGGAACACCTTCACCCCGAACTGGTCGCCGAGATCGAGCAGCTCGGTGAGGCTGTCCTCATGCGCGCCCGCGATCAGGATCACGTGGTAGCCGCGCCCCTTGCCCTTGATGTTCTCGCAGCTCGCGTCGTCGCTGCCGTCGTCGGTGGCGATGATCCGGTAGAAGACCGCCTTCTTCGTGACGATCTTCCGCTCGAACTCGGGGCAGCGGAAGAGCTGGGAGCCGAACGCCTCGTCGGTCCGGTAGACGAACGTCCAGCTCACCCGGTTGCCCGGGTTGGCGGCCTTGAGGTCGTTCTCCGCCGCGGCCGCGCACGGCACCCCGTTCTCCTCGCACGGCTCGTAGCGGGGATCGACCTTCCCCTCGCCGTCGAGGATCCGGCCGTCGTCGTCGACCCTGCGGGCCTGCAGGCCCCAGCCGATCCTGATCACGGTGTCACCGCCCACCTTGTGGATGGCGGCGAACTGCCGCCGCCAGGTGCAGTGGTCGGCGGTCGGGACGAGCCAGTAGCCGGTGATCGCGTACGGCGCCCCCATGGCCGTGTCGAACGTTCCACACGGGTCGGTGAACTCGGTCGCCTCCGGGACCGGCACCGAGGGGGAAGGCGAGGGCGAGGGGGAGAGCGGCGAGCTCCCGCTGGTCGGAGAACTGTCTTCGGCAGGCGTGATCATCACGAACGCCGCCACTCCCGCGAGGATCGCCACACCCAGAAAAGCGATGAGCCAGCGCACGTTCTGGACACTACCGTTCTTGTGATCTGGCAGACATAAGGAGCTTTGCCATACCGGAAATCAGCTCTTGACGCCCGCCCACGCCTCCAGCTGGGCGACGAAACGACGGGCCGAGTTGGGCCAGTGGTGGTTCGCACGGGCCGCCGCATACCCCCGAGCGCCCTGGGCATGCCTCGCTGAGACGTCGTCGCGGAGGAAGAGCACGGCCTGGGCCACGGCCTTGGGATCCTGCCAGGGCACGACCATGCCGCTGTCGTAGCGCTCGACCAGCTCCACCGCGCGAGGCGAGGGGGTGGTGATCACCGGAATGCCGTGGGCCATGTACTCCACGATCTTCGTGGGCATGGAGTGCCGGTAGTTGGGCTCGTCGTGCAGCAGGGAGAGACCGGCCAGCGCGCCGTCGAGCCGCTTGAGCGCCTCGTCGTTGGGCATGAAGTCGCGCCACTCCAGTACGCCCTCCGCCACCGCCTCGTTCAGCGTCGGCCGCGACTGCGGGTCGGCGTAGCCGATCAGCTCGACCGACACCCGGTACGGCTGGAGCAGCCGGGCCACCTCGATGGCCTCGCGCACCCCGCGTGCCCCCGACAGCCAGCCGAGGTAGACGACGCGGTCGTCGCCCGGCGGCGTCACCTCGTCGGGCACCCAGGTCTCGTTGGGCACCACCAGGTGGGCCTGGCGGAAGCGTCCGGCGTAGGCGGTCTCGGCCAGCAGCAGGTGCAGGTACCGCTCGGCGGTGCCTTCGAGCAGGCGGGCCATGAAGCGCACCGGCGGACGGAGGAACGCCGGCAGCCAGGGCTTCAGTGACAGCGTCGCCGGAGTGTCCTCGTGCACGTCCCAGACCACCGGGGGCCGCTTGCGCACCCCCACCACCGCGAGCAGCAGCTCCGGGTCGTGGATGACCACCAGGTCCACCTGGCCGCGCATGCGCTTGAAGACCTTGCGCGCGGCGCGCACCGCCGACAGCCGCTTGCGCTCGGCCGCACGGGGGAGGTCGACGCCGTTCACCCAGGATCGGGCCATGACGCCCCGCGCCGTGTACGGGGCCGCGTACGTGACCTCATGACCGGCGTCCACGAGCGCGCGGATCTGCCGGTGCAGGATCCGGGCGTCCTCGGGATGATGCACCACGGTCATGACGAGCACGTGCACTGCGCGCAGCCCTTCGTCGCTAGAGCCGCTCGACGCGTTCACCCTCGGCGAGCACGCCTCGGGTGTCGAGCACGAGCTTGCCTTGGTCCTCGACAATCGACAGATCGAAGGCGGCGTGTTGCTGGAGCAACAGCGTCACGTCGGCTTCGACGACTCCCCTGGCGAGGTCTTCCTCGCGCGGCACCTGAACCCCGTCGACCCGCCAGTCCTTGACGTACGGGTCGGCGAAGACCAGTTCCGCGCCCAGCTCCCGCAGCGCCCGCGCGACCGGCAGGGCCGGGGTCTCGCGCTCGTCGGCGATGTCGGGCTTGTACGTGACACCGAGCAACAGCACCTTGGAGCCGTTGACCGGCTTCCTGTGCCGGTTGAGCAGGCGCTGCACGCGGGCCACCACGTACGACGGCATCCGCTCGTTGATCTCCTGAGCCAGCTCGACGAAGCGGAACGGGTAGCCCAGCTTGCGCACCGTGTAGGAGAGGTAGGACGGGTCGACGGGGATGCAGTGACCGCCGACACCTGGTCCGGGGAGGAACTTCTGGAAGCCGAACGGCTTGGTGGCGGCGGCCTCGATCGACTCCCAGAGGTCGACGCCCAGCTCGTCGCAGAAGATCGCCATCTCGTTGACGAGGGCGATGTTGACGTGGCGGTAGGTGTTCTCCAGGAGCTTGGCCATCTCGGCCTCGCGGGTGCCGCTGACCGGCACGACCTGCTCGATGAACTGGGAGTAGAACCCGACCGCGCGGTCCTTGCAGGCGGAGGTGTAGCCGCCGACGACCTTCGGGGTGTTGCGCAGGCCGTACTTGGGGTTGCCCGGGTCGATGCGCTCGGGCGAGAAGGCGAGGTGGAAGTCGGTGCCCGCGGTGAGGCCGGAGCCCTCCTCCAGGATGGGACGGGCGACCTCGTCGGTGGTGCCGGGCCAGGTGGTGGACTCCAGAACCACCAGCGAGCCCGCGCGGAGGTTACGTGCGACGGTGCCGGTGGCGCCCTCGACCGCGGACAGGTCGGGGCGGTGGTCCTCGTCGAGCGGGGTCGGCACGCAGATGACGATGGTCCGGCTGTCGGCCAGAACGGACTCGTCCCCCGTGGCGGTGAATCCCCCCGCCAGCATGTGCTCAAGGTCGGCGTCGGTCAGGTCGTCGATGTAGGACCTGCCCGCGTTGAGAGCAGCGATCTTGCCGGGGTCGACCTCGAAGCCGACGACCCGCAGACCGGCTGCCGTGGCCTCCTTGGCCAGGGGCATGCCGACGTAGCCCAGACCGATGATGGCCAGGTCGTAGGCAGTCACTGGATGACCTTGGAACGCCGGAAACAACACTTCATGGTCGCAAAGGCTATCTCAAGTCCGAACGAGCTACGCCTAATGCGATTGAACGCATCACAAACGGCAGGTATCCCCGGTGCCATGACAAGGTCATTAACCGGCAATCGATCGGTAAATATCACGGTACGTCTCCGCGATGCGGCTCCACGTACGCTTCGCGGCCACCTCTGCCCGTCCAGCCTCACCCATCTCGGCCCTCCGTCCCGGATCGTCACGCAGTCCGGCGATCGCCTTGGCCAGGGCCTCGGGGTCTCCCGCCGGCACCAGAAGCCCGGCGCCATCGGAGCCCACGAGCTCCGACAGAGCGGGCAGGTCGCTCAGCACGACCGGTTTGCCGAGAGCCATCGCCTCGACCGGTTTCAATGGCGTAACGAGTCGGCAAACGCGCAGGTCCTCCCGGGGACAGACGAAGATGTCGATCGCCGACTGGGCCTGCAGTGCCTCGTCGGGGCCGACCCGTCCCGGCATGATCGCGATGTCGCCGAGCCCCAGTTCCTTGACCTGCTCCAGCAGTGCCTCCCGCTCCACGCCGTCGCCGACGAGCAGCATCTTGACCGGCGCGCCCTCGTCCCGCAGCAGCGCGGCGGCGTTGATCATGGTGGCGAAGCCCTCGTAGGCCACGATGCTCGACACCGAACCCATGACGATGTCGCCGGGCTCGATGCCATAGGCGGCGCGGAACGCCGCACCGTCGTACTCGGCACTGAGCAGCGAGTCGTCCACCGCGTTCGGCGCCAGGTAGATCTTTTCCCTCGGCACCCCGCGCTCGACGATCTCGGCTGCCATGGTCTCGGCGAGGGTGACCACCGCGTCGGCGGAGCGCATGATGAACGCCTCGCGGTCGCGCTGGAGCACGTGCCGCTGGCTGCCGATGCGCTTGGGGTCGCGGGAGGCCCAGGTCTCCTCCAGGAAGCCCCGGACCTCGTAGACTATCGGCGTGCCGGTCCGCTCGCGCACCGCCAGCGCCACCGAGCCGTTCCGGTGGTCGGTCGCGGCGTGCAGCACCTGCGGACGCAGGGTCCTGACCAGCTCGGTGACCTCTCCGGCGCCCCGGATCATCCGCCCCTGGCTCTCGAAGGGCACCTCACCGCTCGGGATCAGCCGGTGGTAGGGAATCCCGTCGATCTCCTCGTACGGCGTCGCGTCGGCGTGGCCCTGCATCATCGGCCAGCCCCAGCTGGTCACGACGTGCGGATCCAGCCCGGCGGCCTTCTGCGAGGTGACGATGCGGTGCGTGCGAACCGTGTATCCGGCCTGCGTGTACGGCAGCGCGTTGGTCACGCAGTGCAGCACCCGGCCGTGGAACCGCTCACCCACGATCACCTTCGCCTTGGGCGGGATCGGGTTCGACTGGATCGCGGCCAGCTCTCCGGCGTAGTAGGCGGCCCGGCGCTTGATGAAGGGGTAGCGGGTGTGGGCCTGGAGCACCTCGGCGGCCTCGCTCATCCGGCCGGCGTCGAAGTGCTCCTTCGCCTCGGTCCACGGGCCCTTCACCATGCGCATGCCGAGCTTGCGGACGACGATCTTGGCGCGGCGCGCGACGGGCCAGGCGAACCGGCCCACGACGGGACGGACACTCGGCGGGAGCGTCTCGGCCGCCGCCTGCGCCACGCGTACCGGGTCGGACTTGACCTTTGTCGCCACGACCCGGGAGACGATCACCGGATGCTGGACGAAACCCCTGATCAGCCCGCGCAGGCCGGCCCTGGCCGACTTCGCCGACACCGGGGCCCGTGACACCGGCTCCGCGGGGACCTTCTCCTCGGCCGGAGGCGTCGCCGGAGCGGGGAGCGTCACCGACGCCTGGGGCGTGTCCGAACCGGGGAGGGTCTCCACGACCGGGGGCGTCTCCGCACTCGGCGGCGGGGCGGGCTCCGTGGGCACCTCCACGGCCGGAGGCATCTCCACGGCCGAGGTCGTCTCCGGCTCCGGGGTCGTCGCCGCGCCCGAGGTCGCCACCGGCTCCGCGCCGGGCTCGGCGGCCGGAGGCGTCACCGATGTGGCGGGGGTCGCCGGCACCGAGGGCTTCTCGGGAGCCGAGGGCTTCGCGGGAACCGAGGGGGAGTCTGGCCTGTTGGCATCGGATACCACGCCGTGACCGTACCATAGGCAGGGTTTGCCCCACTGCCGCATGAAAGGCGAGGTCAATGAGGGACTTTGCCGGTCCGGGCGCTTCTCAGGGCCCCGAGAATCCCCTTGTCCTGCACGTGCTCGGCGCGCGGCCCAACTTCGTGAAGGCCGCTCCGGTGGTGCGCGCGCTCGCCGAACTGGGCGTGCGACAGGGCATCATCCACACCGGCCAGCACTACGACGCCCTCATGTCGGACGTGTTCTTCGCCGACCTCGGCCTCCCCGAGCCGATCGCCAACCTGGCCGTCGGTTCCGGCTCGCACGCCCGCCAGACGGCGGCGCTGCTCGTCGGCCTTGAGGACGTGGTGCTTGAGCAACGGCCGACGCTGGTCGTCGTCTACGGCGACGTGAACTCGACGCTGGCCGCGATCCTGGTGTGCGCCAAGCTCCACGTGCCGACCGCGCACGTGGAGGCGGGCCTGCGCTCCTTCGACCGGGAGATGCCGGAGGAGGTCAACCGGGTCGTCACCGACGCGCTGTCCGACATCCTCTTCGCCACCTCTCCCGACGCGCTCTCCTACCTGGCCGCCGAGGGTGTCGACCCGGCCCGGGTGCACCTCGTCGGCAACCCGATGATCGACAGCCTGTTCTCGGCGCTGGACCACCTCGACCCGGCCCCGGTCCGCTCCCGGCTCGGCCTGCCCGAGCGGTACGGGGTGGCCACCCTGCACCGTCCCGGCAACGTCGACGACCCCGCCTCCGCCAAGGAGCTGGTCGAGGCGGTGCTCTCGGTGAGCGAGCGCCTCCCGATCGTGGTGCCGCTGCACCCGCGCGGCCGGACCCGCCTGGCCGAGGCCGGGCTGGTGGACACCGAGAACCTGCGCATCGTCGATCCGCTGGGCTACGTGGACTTCCTGTCGCTGGTGCGGGGCGCGACCCTGGTGGTCACCGACTCCGGCGGCGTGCAGGAGGAGACGACCATGCTGGGCGTCCCCTGCCTCACCGTGCGGCCCAACACCGAGCGGCCGATCACCATCACGCACGGCACCAACCGGCTGGTCACCCCCGCGCAGCTGCCCGCCGCCGCCGACCTGGCACTGGCGGACGGCGCGGCGACGCCTGCCGGTGAGCTGCCCCCGCTCTGGGACGGCAAGGCCGGTCCCCGGATCGCCCGGGTGATCGAGAACTGGCTGCGCGGCGGCAACCTCTCCCCGGCTGGGCAAGCCGTACCGCCCAAATCCCTTTAAAACGGCTATTTCGGTACGGCGTAGGCCGTAGCCTGGCACGACCCCGGACAAAGGCGATCCCCCATGAGCGAAGAGACCCCCGAAGAGCCGAAGTTCCAGCGTCTTGGGCCGATCAACTGGCTGCCCGAGGAGCGCAAGGTCGTCGAGCGTTTCGAGGAGCGCGTCCGGGACCTTGAGCGGCGGCTCGCCATCGCCGAGGCGAAGGCCGACTACGCGCAGTGGAAGCTGGAGTCGACCAAGGTGCAGCGCCCGTACCGGGTGGCCGAGGCGCTGACCGCGGCCAAGGGGTCGGGGGTCACCGCGCTGCCGGGCAGGCTGCGCTCCGCGATGCAGGCGCGCAAGGGTCCCAAGCCGCCCCGCCCGGTGACCGAGGTGGTCGCCGAGCTCGACCAGCAGGGGCCCGTGGTCGACGTGCCGCAGGTCAAGTGGCCGGCCGGTCCGATCGTCCGTCCGGACATGAAGGTCGCGGTCATCCTGGACGACTTCTCCCGGATGGCGTTCAAGTACGAGTGGGACCAGATCGAGTTCGGGCTCCGCGACTGGCCGGAGATCTTCGCCGAGCGCCGTCCCGAGCTGCTGTTCGTGGAGTCGGCCTGGCACGGCAACCAGGGCCGCTGGCGCTACCAGATGACCGGGACGAACGCCCCCAAGCCCGAGCTGCGCGCCCTGATCGACTGGTGCCGCGTCGAGGGGATCCCCACGGTCTTCTGGAACAAGGAGGACCCGCCGAACTTTGACTTCTTCATCGACACGGCCAAGCTGTTCGACTACGTCTTCACCTGCGACGGCGACATGGTGCCCCGCTACCGCGAGGTGCTGGGCCACGACCGGGTCGACGTGCTGCAGTTCGCCGCGCAGCCCCGGGTGCACAACCCGATCCAGGAGAAGCGCGGCCGCCTGAACGACGTGGTCTTCGCCGGCATGTACTTCAGGGACAAGCACCCCGAGCGCCGCGAGCAGATGGAGACCGTCCTCGCCCCGATCCGCGAGCTCGGCCTGCACATCTTCGCGCGCAACGGGACCGTGGACGAGAAGTACGCCTGGCCTGCCGAGTACGTCCCGCACATCGTGGGCGAACTCCCGTACGACCAGATGCTGGCCGCGTACAAGATGTACAAGGTCTTCCTCAACGTGAACTCGGTGCTCGACTCGCCGACCATGTGCGCCCGCCGGGTCTTCGAGCTGTCGGCCTGCGCGACGTCGGTCGTCTCGGGCTGGTCGCGGGCCATCGAGGAGACCTTCGGGTCGCTGATCCCGATCGCCCGTGACGAGCTGGAGTCGTACAACCAGGTCCTGCACCTGATCAACAGCCCCGAGCTCCGCGCCCGCCAGGGACACCTGGCGATGCGCGAGGTCTTCGACAAGCACCTGTTCTCGCACCGGGTGGACCAGATCCTGGAGATCCTCGGCAAGCCGGTGGAGCGGCGGACCCGGTCGATCTCGGTGGTGCTGCCCACCAACCGGGCCGCCCAGATCGAGCACGCGATCTCCTCGGTGGCCAAGCAGATCCACCGCCCCGTCCAGCTCGTCATGGTCCTGCACGGTCTGGACATCGACCCCGTCGTGGTGGCCGACAAGGCGCGGATGGCCGGGATCACCGACGTCGTGGTGCTGCCCGCCGACTCGTCACTGTCGCTGGGCGCCTGCCTCAACCTGGGCATCGCCGCCGCGGAGGGCGAGCTGATCGCCAAGATGGACGACGACAACCTGTACGGCGAGCACTACCTGTCGGACCTGGCCCGTGCCTTCGACTACTCCGACGCCGAACTGGTCGGCAAGGGCGCGCACTACGCCTACTTCGAGGGCAGCAACACCACGATGCTGCGCCTGCCGGGGCTGGAGCACCGTTACGCCTTCCTGGTGCAGGGCGGCACCTTCCTCGGCAGGGCGGACATGTTCCGGCACTACGGCTTCGAGGACGTCACCCGGGGCGAGGACACCCGCCTGGTCCGCCGGCTCAAGGAGGACCGGGTCAAGATCTACTCCGCGGACCGGTTCAACTTCGTCTACTGGCGCAGCGGCGACGCGGGCATGCACACCTGGCAGGCCGACGACATCAAGCTCACCCGGAACGCGCAGTTCTCTTTCGTGGGGCATCCGGACGCGCATGTGATGATCTGATTTTCTGGCCGGGGCGTCGCGGGGGGTTCCGGCGTGTTCTCTTGCGGGGACGCGTTCTCTTGCGGGGACGCGTTCTCTTGCGGGGACGCGTTCTCTTGCGGGGACGCGTTCTCTTGCGGGGACGCGTTCGCGCTCCGGTGGGTGGGTGCTCCGGGCGGCCGTTGTTGGTGGCGGGTCTGGGGGTTCAGGCCTTCGGCCTGGCGGGCGCGGTGGTTGCGGATTCTTATAAGCCGCCCGGAGCACCCACCCACCTCCGCGCACTCCTTGTCTCGCCGTACGGCCTGCGGACCGTAGTCGCTTCCTTGCGGGCCGCCCATCGGACTCTTGGACGCTGAAGCAATCCGTACGGGGGGCGTTCTGGGGCCATCGCCGTAGCTGAAGCAGCGGTGCGGGAAGGAGCGCAGGGGGCTCCCTGTAGTTCATCGGACCCGTCGTGATTCGCTGGCGCTGGTCGGCTTGCTGCGGCTTGTCATTGCTGGTTATGGCTTGGCTCGGGGGCGAGTGTGGTCGCCTGATGGGACACACCGCGACTCGAACCACCACGGTGACCGGAGGGAACCTCACTCCACTCCTCTGCCGTGGTCCAGCCGGACAGGCACACCGCGACTCGAACCACCACGGTGACCGGAGGGAGGGGTACGCCTCGGGAGAGGGGCTTCGGTCAGGTGGGTCAGCTGGAGAAGGCGCCGGGTCCGTCAGGCCCGTCGGTTCTGTTGGCTCCATCGGTTCTGTTGGTTTCGTTGGCTCGGTCGGTTTTGTTGGTTTCGTTGGTTGGGAGGTGGAACCAGACGGCGGTGCCCGCTTCGGGGTCGTGGTG